>DASSOH010000022.1:0-18230 GCA_035700865.1 Candidatus Limnocylindria bacterium
TCCGGACGCGGCGACAAGGACCTCGACATCGTCGACCGATTCGGCGGTGCCACATGAGCCTGCCGCCGGGCGCGCGGCGCGTGCGCGAGGCATTCGCCGCGGCCGAGCGCGAAGGCCGCCGGGTGCTGGTGACCTACCTCATGGCCGGCCACCCGACCGAGCAGGACGGCATCGAGGCGGCCGATGCGGCGCTGCGCGCCGGTGCCGACATCCTCGAAATCGGTGTGCCCTTCTCCGACCCGGTGGCCGACGGGCCGCTGATCGCCGCCGCCGGTCACGCCGCGGTCGAGGCGGGCGCGGGCATGGCCACCGTGCTGCGCACCGTGCGCGAGCTGCGGCGACGCGGGCGCGACCACCCGATCGTCGCGATGGGCTACCTCAACCCGCTGGTCGCGCGGGGCGTGGAGCGCACGCTGGACGAGCTGCGCGACGCCGGGCTGGACGGGCTGATCGTGCCGGACCTGCCGGCCGGCGAGGATGCGCGCCTCGAGCGCGCCATCGCCCGAGCCGGCCTGGGCGTCACCTTCCTCGTGACGCCCAACTCCACCGAGCAGCGGCTGGAGCGCGCGACGAGGGCCTCGACCGCCTTCCTCTACGTCGTCCCGCTGTACGGGGTGACCGGCGTGCGCCAGTCCGTGGCCGCCACGTCCGGCCCGCTGCTCGATCGCATCCGGTCCCACGTCGCCGGCCGCGTGCCGGTGGCGGTCGGCTTCGGCGTCTCGCGTCCCGAGCATGTCCGCGAGCTGGCGGCCGTGGCGGACGGGATCATCGTCGGGTCGGCCATCGTGGCCGCCCAGAACGAGGCCGGCGCGGCGGGCGTCGCCGCGCTCGTCACCGACCTCGCGCAGGCCACGACGCAGGTGCCCGCATGACGGCCGAGCCGGGCGTCGCGCTGCGCCTCACCCTCGCCGACGAGCCCGACGTCCTGGCGGGCGTCGTCGCCGCCATCGCGCGAGCCGGCGGGGCGCTGCGGACCCTCTCGACGCCGCGCATCCGCGACGGCCTGGCGGAGGCCGAGCTCGAGGTCGCGGGCCTTGGCGAGCGCGAGCTCGCATCGGCCCTGGCGGAGCTGCCGGGCGTGCGCGAGGTGCAGGCGACCCGGGCGCTGGACCGCGTCTTCGGGAAGCGGATCATCGTGGTCGGCGGTGGGGCGCAGGTGGCCCAGGTGGCGCTGGGGGCGGTCAGCGAGGCGGACCGTCACAACCTTCGCGGCGAGCGGATCAGCGTCGACACCATCCCGCTGGTCGGTGAGCAGCACATCGCCGCCGCGGTGCGGGCGGTCGCGGACCTGCCCCGGGCACGGTGCCTGGTGCTGGCCGGCTCGATCATGGGCGGCGCCATCACCACCGCCGTCCGCGAGCTGCGTTCGCACGGCGTGCCGGTCATCGCGCTGAACATGGTCGGCTCGGTGACGGATGCGGCCGACCTGGTCGTCTCCGATCCCGTGCAGGCCGGCACCATGGCCGTGATGGCCATCGCCGATACCGCGCAGTTCGACCTGGCGCGGCAGCGCGGCCGCCGCTACTGATCGCCTAGCGGCGGTCGCCGGCGAGGCGCCACGCGGCCGGCAGCAGCCCGGCGGCCAGCAGGATCTTCAGCGCGTCGCCGACCAGGAACGGGGTGAGGCCGAGGCCGATCGCCGTCGGCAGCTCGACGTTGATCGCGAGGGCGAGGTACGGCACGCCGATGGCGTAGATGACGAGGTTGCCGGCAGCCATGGTCAGCGTCGTCGCGAGGATGGACCGATCGGCGCCGCGGCGCGCCAGCCAGCCCACCACGGCCGCCGCCACCACGAAGCCGAGCACGTAGCCCAACGACGGAAAGCCCATCCCCGCGCGCTGCTCGGCGAACCACGGCACGCCTGCCACGCCGGCGATGAGGTAGAGGCTCATGGCCGCACCCGCCCGCCACGGCCCGAGGGCCGCCGCGGCCAGGAGCACGGTGAGCGTCTGCAGGCTCACGGGGATCGGGGTGAACGGCAGCGGCACCACGACCTGCGCCGCCAGGCCGGTGAGGGCCGCGGCACCGCCCACCAGGGCGACGTCGCGGACGGCGCCGCCGGGCACGAGGTCCGCGAGCACGCGGGGACGGAGGGCGGTGGTGGTCATCGGCGCATTCTGCCATCCGGCCTGCGTCCCGCCGCGGGCTCAGGCGCTCGCCGCAAAGCGGCCCTCCCCGTGCTCGCGCCGGCGTCGCAGGAGCTCGGCCAGCTGGTCCCACTCGACCAGGAACGCGTCGTGGCCCTTGTCCGAGCGGATCTCGTCGTAGGTGGCCGTCGCCCCGGCCAGCCGCGCCGCGTCGACCAGCGCGCGAACCTGCCGCGGGCCGTAGAGCAGGTCGCCCTCGATCCCCACGCCGTGGACCCGCGTCCCGGCGGCGGCGAGCGTCGAGAGCGCGGCCGCCGCACCGCCGCGATCACGCCCGATGTCGTGCGCGTTCATCGCCGCCACCAGCACCGCGTACGACCCGGCGTGGAATCGCAGGCGCAGCTTGGTCCCCTGGTGCTCCAGGTAGGAGCCGATGCGCTCGCGCGCCTCGAAGTCCACCTCCGACCGGTAGGTCGTCATCGCCAGCTGGCGCGCGAGCTCCAGCCCGCGATCCCGATCGAGCGCGAGCATCTGGAGCTGGATGTGGTTCCAGCCGGCCGCCAGGTTGCCGATGCTCGCCGGCGCGGCGATCGGCATGACGGCGTCCACCGCGGCGGGCCGCTCCAGCGCCACCTCCAGCGCCACCATCCCGCCCAGCGAGCCGCCGACCGCCAGCTCGATCCGGCCGATGCCGAGCGCGTCCAGCGCGGCCCACTGGGCACGGGCCATGTCGCGCGGCGTGATCGGCGGGAAGGGGTCGAGGTCGCGCGGCCCGGTGGTGCCGTAGCAGGAGCCGAGCAGGTTGATCGACACGACCTGCGTGCTGCCGGTGTCGAGCGCCTGGCCCGGGCCGATGAGCGGCTTCCACCAGTCTCCCGCGGCATCGGCCGAGCCGGTGAGCGCATGGATCACCAGCACCGCCGACGACGAGCGCGGCCCGTCGCGCCGGAACGCGGCACGCAGGTCGGGGATCACCGCCCCGGCCTCGGTCCGAAACGGACCGAGGCGCAGTGGCGGCTCCCCGGGGCTCAGGGGGAGGAGCGTCATGCGGCCAGCTCCTCGTTGGTGGCGACGTCGAGCGCCTGGTCGAGGTCCGCGATGATGTCCTCGATCGCCTCGATCCCCACCGACAGGCGCACCAGGTCGGCCGTCACGCCCGACTTGCGCTGCGCCTCAGCATCCAGCTGCTGGTGCGTCGTCGAGGCGGGGTGGATGATCAGCGACTTCGCGTCGCCGACGTTGGCCAGCAGGCTGAACAGCTTCACGCTGTCGATCAGCCGGCGACCCGCGGCAGCGCCACCGCGCACGCCGAAGGTCAGCATGCCGCCGAAGCCGCCCGCCAGGTAGCGCGCCGCGTTGGCGTGGGTCGCGTGCGACGCGAGGCCGGGGTAGCTGACCCACTCCACGCGCGGATCGGCCTCCAGCCAACGCGCGACGGCCAGCGCGTTCTCGCTGTGTCGCGCGATGCGCAGCGGCAGGGTCTCCAGGCCCTGGATGAAGAGCCACGAGTTGAACGGCGACAGGGCCGGGCCGAGGTCGCGGAGCAGCTGGACCCGCAGCTTCAGGATGAACGCGGCGGCACCGAACGTGGCCGTGTAGCTCACGCCGTGGTACGACGGGTCCGGCTCCACGAACTGGGGGAAGCGCGGCGAGCCCGCCCAGTCGAACTTCCCGCCGTCGACCACCACGCCGCCGATGCTCGTGCCGTGCCCGCCGATCCACTTCGTTGCCGAGTGGACGACGATGTCGGCCCCGTGCTCGATCGGGCGGGCGATGACCGGGGCGAAGGTGTTGTCGACGATGAGCGGCAGCCCCTCGCCGTGCGCCGCATCGGCGATGGCGGCCAGGTCCGGCACGTCGAGCCGCGGGTTGCCGATGGTCTCGACGTAGTACGCCTTCGTGCGCGCATCGGTCTGGGCGACGAAGTCCTCTGGCGCGTTGCCCTCGACGAAGCGCACCTCGATGCCCAGGCGCGGCAGCGTGTACGCGAAGAGGTTGAACGTGCCGCCGTAGAGGCTGGTCGAGGCGACGATGTTGTCCCCGGCGCCGGCCAGGTTGAAGATGGCCAGCGTCTCGGCCGCCTGACCCGACGCCAGTCCGAGCGCGCCGACGCCGCCCTCGAGCGCGGCCATGCGCTGCTCGAAGACGTCGGTGGTCGGGTTCATGATCCGGGTGTAGATGTTCCCGAACTCCTGCAGCGCGAACAGCCGGGCCGCGTGATCGGCGTCCTGGAAGCTGTAGGAGCTGGTGGCGTAGATCGGGACGGCCCGAGATCCCGTGGTCGGGTCGGGCTGTTGCCCGGCGTGGAGGGCGAGGGTCTCGGTGCGCGGGGTGCGTGGCGTATCGGTGCCGTTCGTCTCGCTCATGTGTGGATCCAATCTCCCTGGGTCGACCACCGTGGGAGCGAGGGGCCACGCGTGGTGGTCGGTTCGTGCGACGCGGCCCCGGGAGGTGGGGGTGTGCGGCTGATCCGCGTCGCCGAAGGGATACGAACAGGCCGCACCGCTCTCGTGGAGTGGTGCGGCCCCGATCAGGTCCTGAGCCCGATGTCAGTCGTTGGCGCTCAGGCAGCGTCCTCCAGGCGGCGGGGCCGCCAGGGCATACACATCGTGGTGAAGTGCGGGACGTGGTGATCGGGGAACATCGGTGCCGAGGACGCTACCAGCGGTGTCAACCCCGCTCGCCCAGCAGGTCGACCAGCAGCGCCTGCTGCACGTAGAGCCGGTTCTCGGCCTGGTCCAGCACGATCGACCGCGGGCCGTCCAGCACCCCGTCGGTGATCTCCTCGCCGCGGTGGGCGGGGAGGCAGTGCATCACCAGCGCCTCCGGCGCATGCGCCAGCAGCGCCTCGTCCACCCGGAAGCCGACGAACCGCAGGCGTCGCAGGTCTGCCTCGGCCTCCGCGCCCATGCTGGTCCAGGCGTCGGTGTAGACCGCGTCGGCGCCATGGACCGCCGCAACCGGGTCCGTGCCGAGCAGCACCGAGCCGCCCGCCTTCCGCGCCGCCCCGAGGGCCGCGCGGACGACGGAGGAGTCCGGCTCGTAGCCCGGCGGCGTGGCGACCCGGAGGTGGAGGCCGGCCAGCGATCCCGCCAGCAGCAGCGAGTGGCAGACGTTGTTGCCGTCGCCCACGAAGGCGAGCGTCCGGCCACGTAGCTCGCCGAGGTGCTGCCGCAGGGCCAGCAGGTCGGCCAGCGCCTGGCACGGGTGCTCGTGGTCGCTCAGCGCGTTCACCACCGGGACCGATGCGGCCGCCGCCAGCTCGGTCAGCGTCGCGTGCCCGAAGGTGCGGAACACGATGGCGTCCACCCAGCGGCTCAGGTTGCGCCCGACGTCCGTCGCGGTCTCACGACGCCCGATGCCGACCTCGTCGGGGCTGAGATAGACCCCATGGCCGCCCAGCTGCGCGACGCCGACGTCGAAGGTGACCCGCGTCCGCAGGCTCGGCTTCTGGAACAACATGGCCACCTGGCGGCCGGCCAGGAGCGGTGGCGTCGTGCCGTGCCGGCGCTGCTCCCGCAGCGTCCCGGCGCGGTCCAGGATGCGGGCCTGCGCCTCGACATCCAGGTCGTGCGACGAGAGGAAGTGCCGCGGCGCGGTGCCGCGACGGGCCACCGGGGCCGCCGCGATCACGGCTTGAGGACCATGGCCGTGTTCCATCGGCGCCGGGCGACGCCCGAGGCCCGATCGGCGTCGAGGGCCGTCGGCACGGTCTCCCACGGCACCTCGGTGAAGCCGTGGAGGGCGAAGTAGCCCGGGTTCGCCGTCAGCACGTAGACGTCGCCGATCTCGGCGTCGCGCGCGTCGCGCAGGATGGCGCGGACCAGCATGTCGCCCAGCCCTCGTCCCTGCGCCGGCTCCACCACGGCCAGCGAGCGCAACTCGCCCAGGCCGTCGCCGTAGTTGCGCAGCGCCGCCATGCCGGCCACCTCACCGTCCAGCTCGGCGACGCGGAAGGTGCCGATGGCCTCGGCGATCTCCTCGGAGGTCCGCGGCAGGAGGATGCCGCGGCGCGCGTATCGGTCCGTGATCTGCCGGATGGCCTCGACGTCGGCCAGCCGCGCGCGGCGCTGGAAGGAGGCTCCGGCGGTGAGCGGGCTGACGACGTGCCGCTGGGCGACCGCCGGCGCGTCGGCCGGTGGCGCCACCACGTGACCGGCGCCGCCGCCGTTGGGCTCGCGGCGGGTGGTCGGCAGCCGGCCGAGCAGCGGCTCCTCGTCGGCGTTCTCGAACGGGCCCCGGATGGCGGCCTGCGTGCGGATCGGCAGGCCCCAGATGCTGATGAAGCCGACCGCCGCCTCGTGGTCGAAGCGGTCCTCGGCGCCGTAGCTGGCCAGGCCGATGTCGTACAGCGAGTTCGGGCTGCGCCGGCCGACCACGGCGACCGATCCCGGCGTGAACCGGAGCCGCACCTCGCCGGTGACCGGCTGCTGGGTCCAGGTGACGAAGGCGCGCAGCGCGCGGGCCAGCTCGCTGAACCACAGCCCGTCATAGGCGAGGGTGCCGAGCCGGTCCGCCACCTGGCGCTTGAAGGCGAGGAGCTCGCGCGACAGGGTCAGCTGCTCCAGCGACGCATGGGCCTGGTGCAGCGTCACCGCCGCCGGCGCCTCGTAGATCTCGCGGCTCTTGATGCCGACCAGCCGGTCCTCGACGTGGTCGATCCGTCCCACCCCGTACGACCCGGCCAGCGCGTTCAGCTGCTCGATCAGCGCCACGCCGTCCAGTCGCTGGCCGTCGATGCTGGTGGGGACGCCGGCGGCGAAGCCGATGACGATCTCGGTCGGCGTGCTCGGCGCGTCATCGGGATCCCGGGTCCAGGCGAAGGCGTCGGACGGCGGCGCGACCCACGGGTCCTCCAGCACGCCCGCCTCGATCGAGCGGCCCCACAGGTTCAGGTCGATGCTGTACGGCGACTGCGGCCCGACCTCGATCTCGATGCCGTGCGCCGTCGCGTACTCGATCTCCTCGTCGCGGTTCATGCCCATGCCGACGCGCATCGGCGCGATGACCGTGAGGCTCGGGTCGAGGGCCGCCACCGCGACGTCGAAGCGCACCTGGTCGTTGCCCTTCCCCGTGCAGCCGTGGGCCACGGCCGTGGCGCCGACCTCGTGCGCCGCCTCGACCAGCAGCCGGGCGATCAGCGGCCGGGCGATGGCCGTGGCCAGCGGGTAGACGCCCTGGTACAGCGCACCCGCCTGGAGCACCGGCCAGACGTAGTCGGTCACGAACGCCTGGCGGGCGTCGACGGCCAGGGCGCGCTTGGCACCACCGGCCAGCGCGCGCTGGAGCACCGATTCCGCCGCCGCGCCGGCCCCGACGTCAACGGTCAGGGTCACGACGTCGCATCCACGCGTCTCGCGCAGCCACGGCACGGCGACGGAGGTATCCAGCCCTCCGGAGTAGGCGAGTACGACGGTCTCCGTCATGCGAGGTGCTCCTTCGTGGTGTCGAGTGCCTGGCGGACGCGCCCGGGCGCGGTACCGCCCGGAACGTCGGCGGCCGCCAGGGCATCGGCGACCGATGGGATGGGGTTCGGGTTGGTGGCGAGCTCCGGAAGCCGATCGCGGAGCAGGTCCGCTGGCAGGGCCGCGAGGTCCACGCCGCGCGACTCCGCCTCCGCCACCAGCTCACCGACCCGCCAGTGGGCGGTGCGGAACGGCACGCCCGCGGCGGTGAGCCGCTCGGCCAGCGCCGTCGCCAGGGCGTGGCCCGCCTGCGCGGCGTTGCCCATGGCGTCGCGGTCGAACGTCACGCCGGCGACCATCTCGTCGGCGGCGGTCAGGCACAGCTCGAGCGAGCCGATCGTCTCGAGCATCGGCCCGCGCAGCTCCTGCAGGTCGCGGTGGTAGCCCAGCGGCAGGCCGTGGAGGACGCCGAACATCCCGGCGAGCGCTGCGGTGGCTCGCGCCGACCGGCCGCGGATCAGCTCCGCGACGTCGGGGTTGCGCTTGTTCGGCAGCATCGAGGAGCCGGTCGCGTAGCCGTCGGGGATGCGCGCGAAGCCGAAGTACGGGGTCGACCACAGCACCAGGTCCGCGGCCAGCCGGCCGAGGTCGGTGAAGGTGATGGCCGTGGCGGCCACGACCTCGAGGGCGTAGTCGCGGCTGGCCACGGCATCCAGGCTGTTGGTGGTGATGGCCGAGAAGCCGAGCGCCTCGGCGATCGCCTCGCGGTCGAGTGGCAGGCCACTGCCCACGGCCGCCCCCGACCCGGCGGGGGAGCGGTCCAGGCGGGCGGCCGCATCGGCCAGGCGCTCGCGGTCCCGCGCGAAGATCTCGACGTAGGCGTGGAGGTGGTGGGCCAGCAGGACCGGCTGGGCGGGCTGGGTGTGCGTGTGCGCCGGCATGACCGTCGCGACCTCGTCCTCGGCCCGCCGCAGCAGGCTGCGCTGCAGCGCAAGCAGTCCCTCGTCGAGGCGGTGCAGCGCGTCCTTCAGCCACAGCCGCTCGTCGGTGACGATCTCCTCGTTGCGGCTGCGGCCGGCCTGCAGCTGCCCGGCAAGCTCCTCGCCGACCCGCGCGCGGATGGACCGCTCGACGTTCATGTGCACGTCCTCGGCGGCCTCGTCCCACGCGAAGCTGCCGTCCGCGATCTCGTTCGAGACCTCGTCCAGCGCCGCGAGCAGCCGATCACGCCCGGCGTCGTCGACCAGACCGATTGCGTGGACTTGGTCGACGTGGGCGCGCGTCGCGGCGACGTCGTGTGCGGCCAATGGTCGGTCGACGTCGATCGAGCTGGAGATGCGGGCGGCGGTCGGGGTCAGCGGCGCCTGGACGCGGCTGCCCCACAGCGGTCGTGCCATGGACGCATGAGTATGCAGCCAAACCGTATTACCATGCAAACACGGGCCCCGGGCGGGCGGATCAGAGCGCCGAGAAGATGGCCTCCATCGCGTCGACGGCGTCGTCCATCGGCGCACCCCACCAGTTCCGCAGGTACACCACGGCCAGGTCGCGCACGGGATCCACGACGAGGAGGCATCCGGTGGCCCCGGCGTGCGCGAACGCTCGATCGCTGGCCCCAAACCCGGGACGCAGTCCCCACCCGAGCCCGTACGCGACCGGGGCGCCGGAGCCGGCATCGGTGAGGCCGTCGGTGTGCAGCTCGGTCATCGCAGCCAACGATTCGGGCTCCAGGACGCGCGCACCATCGAGCTCGCCGTCGCGGAGCATGGCGCGGGCGAATCGGAGCAAGTCGTGCGGCGTGGACCACAGGCCCCCGCCGGGCATCTCGAGGCTGCGGAGCCGTGCCGCGATCTCCTGCGAGGACAGTCCGGGGAGCGCGAAGGAGCCCTGCGGTGGGAGCGAGCGGTGGTGGGCATCGGTCGGGTCGAAGCTCGTCGCGGTCATCCCCAGCGGCTCGAAGAGGCGTTCGGACAGGAAGACCGGGTAGCGACGGCCCGACGCGCGCTCGATGAGGGCGGAGAGGAGGAACCACGGCTCCGACGCGTACTGAAACGCCGTGCCGGGGGTGAAGCGCAGACGCTGCCGGCAGACGGCGGCGAGCATCGCGCCGGGGGTGGGCGGGAGGTCCCGCAGCTCCGCATCGGAGACATCGTGCAGACCGGACGTGTGCGACAGGATGTGCCGTGCCGTGATCCTCGCTGCGTCCAGCGTGGGCTCAGCGTCGAGCTCCCCGATCACCGAGCGGATCGGCGCGTCGAGGTCGACCGCGCCGGACTCGGCGAGCTGCATGACGGCGGCGGCCGTGACGGGCTTGGTCAACGAGGCGATCGAGGAGCGCGGGACATCGGCGAGCGCCTCGCCGTCCAGGAAGGCGCCTGCTCCCAGCACGGTCGACCGCGTCGCGACGCCCAGCGCCACGTAGCGGCCAGGCGTCGTCCGCGACTGCTCGCGCGCCAGCGCGAGCGCATCGGCCAGCGATCGGTCGGAGCTCACTCCCTCAGGCTACCGGCCCGCGTCGGCGCACCACGACCTTGCGGAGCTCGGCGACCCACAGCACGGAGCTGGCGATGCCCAGGCACACCAGCCAGTCGACCGGCGAGAGCGGCACCGTGCCGAACGCATGGTTCAGGAAGGGCACGTGCACCACCAGGACCTGGAGCCCGAGCGACAGGGCCACGGCGCCGAACAGCCGCCAGTTGGTGAAGAGGCGGGCGAACGCGGAGGCGTGATCGGAACGGGCGTTGAAGGCGTTGTACAGCTGCGCCAGGACGAGCACGGTGAACGCCGCCGTTCGGCCCTCCTCGATGCTCGAGGTCCCGGGCAGGAGCCCACCGGGCAGATGGAGGTCGAGGGCCAGCAGCGTCGCCAGGGCCATGGTCAGGCCGACCAGCACCACGTCGAGCTGCATCTCGGCGTCGATGACACGGTCGGTCAGGCGTCGGGGAACCCGTCGCATGACGTCCGGTGGAGGAGGCTCGAAGCCGAGCGCGAGTGCCGGCGCGGAGTCCGTGAGCAGGTTGATCCACAGGATCTGCGTGGCCAGCAGCGGGGCCGCCAGCCCGTCGCCGACGTCGGACAGACCGATGACCGATGCGCCGACGACCCCGAGGAACATCGTCAGGACCTCTCCCGCATTCGACGAGAGCAGGTAGCGCAGGAAGCGCCGGATGTTGGCGAAGATGGCGCGGCCCTCGCGCACGGCCGCCACGATCGTCGCGAAGTTGTCGTCGGCCAGGATCATGTCGGCGGCCTCCTTGCTCACCGCCGTCCCGGTGATCCCCATCGCCACGCCGATGTCCGCGGCCTTCAGGGCGGGGGCGTCGTTCACCCCGTCCCCGGTCATCGCCACGATCTGTCCATCGGCCTGGAGCGCGTCGACGATCCGCAGCTTGTGCTCGGGCGCCACGCGCGCGTAGACGGCCGCGGTCCGGGCGCGCTCTCGCAGGGCGGTCTCCGAGATCCCTTCCAGCTCCACCCCCTCCAGGACGTCGGGTCGCTCCGCGGCCACCAGGCCCAGGTCGCTTGCCACGCGCGCGGCGGTCCGCGCGTGGTCCCCCGTGATCATCACCACCCGGATGCCGGCACCCCTCGCCTCGGCGATCGCGGCGCGCGCCTCGGCGCGTGGGGGGTCGATCATGCCGACCGCCCCGGCGAACACGAGCTCCCGCTCGAGCGACTCGTCCGCGCTCGGCGCCTCGGGTGTGCCGAGCGGCCGGTAGGCGACGGCAAGCGTCCGCAGTGCCTGGTCGGCCATGCGGTCCACCTCGGCCGTGATCTCGGCGCGGCGCGCATCGGTCAGGGGGACGGCGGCCGATCCAAGGCGCTCGTGGGTGCAGCGCGCCAGCAGCACGCCCGGAGCGCCCTTCGTCATGACGACCACCTCGCCGGCGTGCGCGACGTCCTCCTCGAGGGTGCTCATGAGCTTGCGCTCGCTGCTGAACGGGATCTCGCCCCGGCGACGGAAGCGCTGCTGCCGCTGCTCGGCCGTGCCGAGCTTGCGTTCGGCCACCAGGAACGCCGCCTCGGTCGGGTCGCCCTGGACGGTCCAGCTGCCCGCCTGGCTCAGGAGGACCGCGTCGTTCGCCAGCGAGCCACCGGAGAGCACGGCGCGCACCTCGTCGTGGAGCGGGCCCCCCTCCAGTGGCGCTCCGTCCGCCAGGACCTGCCCCTCGGGGCGGTAGCCGCTGCCGGTCAGCTCGACGGTCCCGGACCGGGTCGTCACCCGCACGATGGTCATCTCGTTGCGCGTCAGCGTCCCGGTCTTGTCCGACCCGATGACCGAGGCGGATCCCAGCGTCTCGACCGACGACAGCTTCTTGACGATCGCCCGCTGCGCCGCCATGCGCTGGACCCCGAGCGCCAGGACGACGGTCAGGATGGCGGGCAGCCCCTCGGGCACCGCGGCGACGGCCAGCGACACGCCGAGCAGGAGGACGTCGACGAGGTCGGCCAGGCCGCCGATGTCGGAGGTCAGCAGCACCGCCCCGACCACGATCGCGGCGACGACGATGACCGTGATCCCCAGCCACCGGCCCAGGATGTCGATCTCGCGCTGCAGCGGGGTGCGCTCGGGGCGCGTCTGGTCGAGCAGGGTCGCGATGCGGCCCATCTCCGTCGCCATGCCAGTGGCGGTGACGATCGCGCGGCCCCGGCCTCGCGTGACCGCCGTGCCGGCGAAGACCATGTCGAAGCGGTCGCCGATGCCGGCCGGCGCCGCGAGCGGCGCGGGATCCTTGAGCACCGGCTCGCTCTCGCCCGTGAGCGCCGCCTCGGCGACCATCAGCGACGCGGTCGTCTCGAGGCGAGCGTCCGCGCTCACCGTGTCGCCCTCGGCGAGCAGCAGGACGTCGCCGGGCACGAGCTCGTCGGCGGGGACGTGCCGTGGTGCGCCGTCGCGGACGACGCGCGCGGTCGGCGCCGCCATCCGCTGGAGCGCCGCCACCGCGCGCTCCGCCTGGCGCTCCTGGACGAACCCGAGGACGCCGTTGGCCAGCACGATGGCCGCGATGACGATGGCCTCGATGGGCAGGCCCTCGGCGCCCTCCAGCCACCACGCCACGGCGCTCACGGCGATCGCCGCGAGCAGGAGGTAGATCAGCGGGTCGGCGAACTGGGCGAGCAGCTTGCGCCAGGCGGGCACCGCCGCCGCCGCCGCCAGGCGATTGGGTCCGTGGACCGCGAGCCGCCGCGCCGCCTCCTGACCGGTCAGGCCGGCGTGCGCATCGGTGTCGAGCTGGCGGACCACCTCGGAGGCTTCGAGCAGGGTCGGGTCGGACGCGACCATGTCGCGAGTATGGGCGCCGGCGCGCCCCCGCGATCGTGCTGTTCGGACCTTGCCCGGCGGCCGGGTGGCTCGGACCATCAGGCGGCAGTAGCAGGAGGAGCACCGATGATCGAGCAGGAGACCCGGGTCGACATCCAGGCCGCGGCGTGGACGAACGACGCCTTCCGGCGCGTGATTCTCACCGGCGAGCACGAGCAGGTGGTGGTCATGACGATCCCGCCGGGTGGCGAGATCGGCGACGAGGTCCACCCGGACACCGACCAGGTCCTCGTCTTCCTCGACGGCACCGGCGAGGCGATCCTGGAGGCCGTGACCTCACCGGTGGGACCCAACGACCTCGTCTTCGTGCACGCGGGCATGCGCCACAACTTCGTGAACACCGGTGACGGGCCCCTGCGGCTGGTGACGGTCTACGCGCCGCCACACCATGCCCCGGGAACCGTGCACCAGACCAAGGAGGAGGCCGACGCGGCCGAGGCTGAGGGGGGCGGCGAGTCCGACGAGGAGTAAGCCATTCACCCTGCGCACCTCGCACCTCGCACCTCGCACCTCGCCCCTCGCACCTCGCCCCTCGCACCTCGCACCTCGCACCTCGCACCTCGCCGATGCATGGGGTTGATCACAGCGCGCACGAGGGCTGATTGCCGCGCCGCCTGATGCACCCGGTGAATCAGGAGGCACGCGAGGCGACCTTCCCGTGCGCTGTGATCCGTCCCGGTTATCGCGGCCGCCGTGCCGCCGCCGCCCTCCCCGGATCAGCGGGTCAGCGCGACGCGCAGCCTCCAGGTGGCCAGTCCGAGGAGCACGACGCCGAAGGCGAGCAGCACGCCCAGCTGCGCGGCGACGTCGGCGAGGGAGCCGCCGGCCGCCAGCTGCCGCAGGCCGTCGATCGCCCAGCGGTGCGGCGTCAGCCACGACACCGTCTGCATCACCGGCGGGAAGACCTCGGGCGGAACCATCGACCCGCCCAGGGCGGCCACGCCCAGGCCGGCGAAGACGCCGATCGATCCTGCCTGCTCGGCGTTGTCCGAGATGGCGCCGATGAGCATGGCCACGCCCGCGCTGACGAGCGCGAAGGCGGCCACCAGGACACCGGCGCCGACGGGATCGCCCCACACCACGCCGAATCCGATGGCGGTGGCGGCCACGATGAAGAGGCCCTGGAAGGCCGCGACCCCGAAGCGACCGAGCGCCTCGCCCAGGAGGATGGTCGGCATCGGCGTCGGGGTCGACAGCATGCGGCGCGACACGCCGAGCTTTCGCGACAGGATCAGCTGCGACGCGCCGGTCAGCGAGGTGAGGAACACGAACAGCACCAGCTGGCCCTGCGCCCCGAGCGTGAAGCCGCGCAGCTCGGTGGGGAAGAGCGACTCGCCGACCGTGGTGACGTCGACGGCCACCGGCGGCAGGCGTCCGCTCGTCGTCCTCGCCGCGTCGAGCATCGCGGACAGCGAGGCTCCGGTCTCCTCGGCGGCGAAGGCAGCGGCACGGAGCAGCGACGCCTGGTCCGCCACGGCCGCCTCCACCACGCTGCGCCGTCCGAGCGCGGCGTCCCCGGGCGCGGCCATGAACTCGACCTCGAGTGACTCTCCGCCGAGGAGGCGATCGGTGTAGCGCTCGGGCAGGAGCACTCCGGCGGCGAGCCGGCCGTCGCGGATGTCACCCGCCAGCGCATCGGCATCCTCGTAGGACCGCACCTCCCAGCTGCGGTCCAGCGCCTGGGCGAGCTCGCCGGCGAGCACGCCGCCCGAGGGCGCCGCGAGCCCCACGCGGGGCTCGAACGCGCCACCGAACTGGAGCCCGACCACGACGATGATGATCAGCGGCAGCACCACGATGAAGAACAGCCCCAGCCGATCCCGCACGAGCCGAACGAGGTTGGCCCAGGCGATCACCAGCGCGCGTCGCAGGCTCACCGGGCCACCACCAGTCCGCGCGCTCGCCACAGGCCGATGGCGCCGGTCACGATCCCGATCCCCAGCAGCGCCGCCAGCGGCAGCGCCAGGTCGGCGTACGTGAAGCTCGGCGCCGACATCTCGTCGAGGCCCTGGAGGAACCAGGCGTGCGGCGTCAGGAAGCTCAGCCGGCTGAGGATCTCGGGCGCCTGCGAGAGGTCCATGAAGGCACCGCCCAGGATGGCCAGGGTGACCGCCACGATCGAGTTCCACCCGCCGGCCTGCTCCTCGGTCCGAGCGAAGGTGGTGATGAAGGCCGTGATGCCCGTGGCGGCGACCACGGCCGCGACGATGAGCGCCGCGACACCGAGCGGGTCGCCCCAGTCCGCCCCCAGCAGCAGCGTCGAGGCGACGGCCAGCACCACCATGGCGCTGATTCCCATCACGAAGCTGCCGAGCGCCTTGCCCGCCACGATGGCCGCCGGCGGGATGGGGGCAGCCACGAGGCGCGGCAGCGTCCCGCCGCGGCGCTCGGCGAGCAGCGACAGCACCCCGAACTGCGCGGTGAAGAAGAGGAAGAAGATCGCCATGCTGGCGGCGTAGAAGGTGTGCGCCCCCATCTGGCGCAGCTCCGCCGGGACGTCCACGACTGAGACGGGGCTCGGCTGCTCCAGCGCTCCCGCCACCAGCTCGGCCACCCGCTCGCGTGGAACCGGGAACGTGTCACCGATGACCGTGGCCACGGCCAGTCGCACCGACTCCAGCTCACGGGCATAGCCCTCCGCCAGCGAGCGGAGGATGTCGGTGGAGAAGCCGGCGTCGACGTCTCCCACGACCTCGATCGCCGTTGCCTGACCGAGCTCGACGTCCTGCCCGAACCCCGAGGGGACGATGGCGACGGCGGAGACGTCACCGGCCTCGACCGCGGCACGGGCCGCCTGGGCGTCGTCGTACGCGGTGATGGTGGCGAGCTCGGCGTCGACCAGCGCCTGGAGCGGGCCGTCGCGGAAGGCTGCCGACGTCGAGCTGCCGTCGAGGTCCGCGTAGCCGAGCCGCAGGTCGAGGTCGTCACTGCCGCTCGGCAGGAGCGTGGCGAAGATCGCCGCCAGGCCGAACGGCGCGATGATCGCCACGATGAAGAAGGTGCGATCGCGCAGTCGCGCGCGCAGGTCCTTGGCGAGGATCACTCCGGCGGCGCGCATTCGGCTCCCTCAGTCGCGCAGCGCGCGGCCGGTGAGGTGGAGGAAGACCGCCTCCAGGTCCGGCTCCACCACCTCCACGTTCGTCACGCTGGCATCGCTGCCCGCGACCGCCTCGATGACCGACGCCAGGACCCGTCCCGCGTCGACGACCAGGAGGCTCAGGCCGGTTTCGTGAGCGCTGACGTCGACCACGCCGTCGAGGCCTCGGACCGCGGCGACGGCGCGGTGCAGGTCGCCACGGGCGCCCAGCTCGATCCGGTCGCGCTGCCCGATCATGCTGGTCAGCTCGCGGCGCGTGCCCTCGGCCCGGATCTTCCCCTCGTCGATGATCCCGACCCGGTCGCAGAGGCGCTCCGCCTCCTCCATGTAGTGGGTCGTGTACAGGATCGCCATGCCCTGCTCGCCCAGCGCCTCGACGCTGGCCAGGATCGCGTTCCGGCTCTGCGGGTCCACGCCGACCGTCGGCTCGTCGAGGACGAGCAGCTTCGGCTGGTGGAGCAGCCCGATCCCGATGTTCAGCCGCCGCTTCATCCCGCCCGAGTACGCATCGGTCCGGTCCGTCGCGCGATCGGTGAGGCCGATGATCTCGAGCACCTCGTCCATGCGGCGCTTCAGCTGCGGTCCGCGCATGCCGTAGAGGTGCCCGAAGAAGCGCAGGTTCTCCAGCGCCGTCAGCTCGGGGTAGATGGCGAGGTCCTGGGGCACGTAGCCGATGGCCTGCTTCGCCGCCGCGGTGCCGATGTCCACGGGCTGGCCGTCGACGGTCACGCTGCCGCCGTCGCGAGCCAGCAGGCCACAGATCATCGAGATCGTGGTCGTCTTCCCCGCGCCGTTCGGGCCGAGGAGCCCGTACGTCTCGGCCGGCGCGATGCTGAAGCCGACGCCATCCACGGCGGTTCGATCGCCGAACTGCTTGCGAAGGTCGGTGCAGCTCAGGACCGGGACGCCGGGGCCGGACGCGCCGCGTTCCATCGACGGCTCGGTCGTCACCGTTCGATGGTAGCGCCTCGGTACAGCTCGGCGGACGGCCGGATCCCGGCGTGACCCGCCACCCGCGTCCGGGTCATCCGCCCCGGGCAATCGGGGTGTGGCGCCGCCTCAGCGCGGAGCGAGCTGCGTTCGGACCTGGTGCTGGATGCGCGCCAGCAGCGCCGCGGCGCCACGCAGCCGGAGCGGGCTCACCACCTCGGCCAGCGCCAATCGGGCGGTGACGTCGCCCGGCACCGCCAGCACGTCCTCCGCCGGCAGCCCGTTCAGCCCGGCGTGCAGGATGCCGGCGAAGCCGCGGGTGGTCGGCGCCTCGGGCGGCGCATCGGCGTAGATGGCGACGCGCCCATCGGCATCCACCTCGGTGGCGACGAAGAGCGGGGACTGACACTCGGGCACCGGCTCCATGCGCTCGGGGTGGCCGGCGAACCGCTCCGGCAGCGGCGGCAGCGATTGCGAGTACTCGAGCAGCATCTCGAGCCGATCACGCGGCGGCGAGGTCGCGAAGTCGTCCACGATCTCCGCCAGCTGCGCCGGCAGATCTGCGTCGCTCACGAAGACGGTTCGACCTCGCGCTCGATCGGGACCCGCACGCTGTTGCCCCATTCCGTCCAGGAGCCGTCGTAGTTGCGCACGTGCGCATAGCCGAGCAGGTGCGTCAGCGCGAACCAGGTGTGGCTCGACCGCTCGCCGATGCGGCAGTACACGACCACCTCGTCATCGGGTGCCAGGCCGGCCTCGCCGCCGTACAGCGCGTCGAGCTCCTCGCGCGACTTGAACGTGCCGTCCTCGTTCGCCGCCCGTGCCCACGGCACCGACTTGGCCCCGGGAATGTGGCCGCCGCGCAGCGCGCCCTCCTGCGGGTAGTTCGCCATGTGCAGCAGCTTGCCGGTGTACTCGTCCGGCGACCGCACGTCGATCAGCGGCTTGCCCAGGTGGGCGAGCACGTCCTCGCGGTAGGCACGGATGGCGGCGTCGTTGCGCTCGACGGCCGGGTAATCGCTGCGCGGGCGGTCGGGCGCATCGGTCGTCATCGGTCGGCCCTCGGCCTCCCACTTCGCACGACCGCCGTCCAGCAGCCGCAGGTCGTGGTGGCCGAAGAGGCTGAAGACCCAGAGGGCGTAGGCCGCCCACCAGTTCGACTTGTCGCCGTAGAAGACGATGGTGTCGTCGCGGCCGATGCCCTTGGCGCGCATCAGCTGCGCGAAGCCCTCCGCGTCGAGGTAGTCGCGGGTGACCTGGTCGTTGAGCTCGGTGTGCCAGTCGACCTTGACCGCGCCGGGGATGTGGCCGGTCTCGTAGAGGAGGATGTCCTCGTCCGATTCCACGACCACCAGGCCGGGATCGTGGAGGTGCTCGGCGAGCCAGGT
>DASSOH010000023.1:0-18085 GCA_035700865.1 Candidatus Limnocylindria bacterium
CGCTGGTGGCCAAGATGGCCGCGGAGCTGGACGAGGTGAGCGGTGGCCGGCTGATCCTCGGCCTCGGATGCGGCTGGCACAAGCCCGAGTTCGACGCCTTCGGCTACCCGTTCGACCACCGCGTCAGCCGCTTCGCTGAGGGGATGGAGATCATCGCGCCGCTCCTGCGCGGCGAGACGGTGACGTTCGAAGGCCGATTCCACCGCGCCGAGGACGTCGTGCTGCTCCCGCCGCCGGTCCGGCCCGGCGGTCCGCCGATCCTCATCGCCGGCAAACAGCCGCGCATGCTGGAGCTGGTCGTGAAGCACGCCGCGCAGTGGAATGCCGCCTGGTACGGCGACCCGCGAACCGCCACCGACCTCCACGAGCGACTGAGGAACCTGGACGGTGCGCTGGAGACCGCGGGCCGTGACCCGTCGACGCTCGAGCGCACGGCGGGCATCTTCGTCGCCTTCGAGGGCGCCGAGGAGGACACGCCGGAGCGGGCCATTCGAGGAAGCGCCTCGGAGATCGCGGATGTGCTGGCGCGCTATGCCGAGTACGGCATCACCCACCTGATCGCCCACATCTTCCCGCGCACGACCGATGCGGTCGCCCGCCTCGGCGAGGCCGCGGCCCTGGCCCGCGAGCGCGTGGGGTTGGTCGCGGAGCGGTCCTAGGAGGCGACGGCCCCCAGGAGCACGTGGCAGATGGGCCGCCGCGCCCGGCGCACGCGAGCGAGGTTGCTTCCCACCACCCGCTGCCCGCAGGTCTCGCACACCGACCAGCGGCCGTCCCTCGCGAGCCGGATGGGATGCTCGGGGACCAGGACACGCCACTCGCGACGTCCACGTTCCCGCAGCGCGGCGCGGTGCGCGCGCAGCGCCTCGACGGCGCCCTCGACGCCGAGCGCCGCCGCGTGGCGCAGGGAGCTGCGGTAGCGGGCCGACTCCAGGCGCAGTGCGTCCGTTGTTGGGATCCCATGGCGCCGGTACAGCTCGAACGCGACGCGGTAGAAGGCGAGGCCGTGGTGCTCGGCCGGCCGGCTCCCTCGACGCCGATGCGGCGCGGGGCTCAGCCAGTGCGCGAGCTCGTGGAGGAGCGTCAGCCGCTGGTCGAGCGGGTCGTGCCCGGCTCGCACCGAGATGGTGCCCTCCGAGCGCCGAGCGACGCCGGTCGAGTGCTCGTCGTTGCGGCGTCGCCAGATGAGCCGCGGCGGCTCGAGCCCGGCATCGGCGCACACCTCGTGCACCAGCGCGGCGGCCCAGGCGGGGGCGGTCATCGGTCCTCGCGCTCGCGGAGCAGCCGACCCGCCTCCAGGATCCAGGCGTCCAGCTCGGCGTCGGCGTAGCGATCGTCGTCGTAGGTGAAGGCCGTCATGTCGGCCCCGTGCTGCTCGACGTAGGTGGCCGGCGAGGTGGTGCGGTACGGGAAGGCGCGTTTGGCGAGTGCCTCGCGCTCGGGAGGTGCCGGCGGGCGGGCGTCGGGCTCGGGACGGCGGGCGTCGTGGCGGGCGCGCCACCGCTCGGTCAGGGCCTGGAGCCGATCGTCGCGGGTCATCCGACTCAGCCTAGCGTGGAGCGCGGCGGCGGTTGCCGGGTGACGGGCGTATCGGTGAAGAAGTGCCCGTTCATGCCGTCCTGCGGCAAGAACGGGGACGCTCAGTTTCGAAATGCGGCTCATCTTCCCCGTTCGTGTCGCGTCACGGCACGAACGGGGAGGAAGTCCCCGATACTCCCGCCCCGCGGCAATCGACGCTACCGCGGTTGTTTCTCAGGGGAGCTGACGGAGAAGTCTCTCATTCGAGCACGGCAGCTAGGCCCGTGCGCCCGGCGCGGCCTCCACCTCCGGACCCTCGTACAGGCCCAGCCTGGCCACGATGCGCTGGATCCAGCGCGGCGCCCACCAGTTCACGAACCCGGCGAGGCGCATGAAGGCCGGCACCAGGATGCCGCGCACGACCGTGGCGTCCACCAGCACGGCCAGCGCCATCGAGAAGCCCAGCGCCTTGAGGAAGATGATGCTCGACAGGCTGAAGGCGCCGAACACCGCGACCATGATCAGCGCGGCGCCGGTGATGATGCCGCCGGTGATCCCGATCCCCTCCCGAACGGCCCGCGTGTTGTCGCCGTGGGCAAGGTACCGCTCCCGGATGCGCGAGAGGAGCAGCACCTCGTAGTCCATGGAGAGGCCGAACAGGATCGCGAACATGATGATCGGCAGCCACGCGGCGGTCGTGCCGGACGGCTCGACGCCGAGGATCGCGGACAGGTGGCCCTCCTGGAAGATCCAGACCAGCGCCCCGAACGACGCGGAGACGCTGACCAGGCTCATGAGCACGGCCTTGACCGGCAGGAAGACCGATCCGAACGTCAGGAAGAGGATCCCGCCCGTGACCGCCACCACGATCAGCACCGCCACCGGCACCGAGTCGTAGAAGCTGTCCATGAAGTCCCGCGACCGCGACGGGAGGCCGGCGGTGAGCGCATCGGTCCCGTCAGGCGTGTCGACGGCGCGAACGGCGTCGACCAGGGCGCGCCCGGCGTCGGAGTCGGGCAGGAGGCGGCTGCGGACCTGGATCTCGGCCGTGTCCCCAGCCAGCCATTCCGACACGTACTCGTCGAGGGCGGCGCCCGCCTCCGCGGGGCGCTGTGACGGCGGCAGGGCCAGCAGCTGCCGGTACTGCTCGGCGGGGATGCCGGGCGGGGCGTCGAGCACGCTCTCGACCCCGGTGACGCCGTCGAGCGCGGCGAGCTCGTCGACGTAGGACTGCATGGCCGACTGCTGCCCGGCGTCCAGGCCGTCCTCGCCGGGCGTCGCGTCCTCCCAGGTCAGCGCGATCCGGATCGGATCGGACTCGTTGCCCGGGAAGTCTTCGGTGATGGTGAGGAACGCCGTCCGCGCCGGCGTCGCGGGCAGATCCTCGAGGTTCTGCCCGGTCGACAGCTGGATGCCGAGGAAGGGCGATCCGGCCAGCAGCAGCAGCGCGAACACCGGCACGGAGATGAGCAGCGGCCGCCGCATCACGTGCCCGGCGATCCAGCCCCAGATGCCGTGGCCCTGCCGCACGTCGGCGGCGTCCGCATCCTCCTCCGCGAGCCGCAGCCGGCCGGGGAGCGGGATGCGCAGCCGGTTCACGCGGGGTCCCAGCATGGCCAGGATCGCCGGCAGCACGGTCAGCGCGAAGATCAGCGTCGAGACGACGGTGATGATGCCGCCCACCCCCATGCTGCGCAGGGCGGCCGCCTCGAAGACGGTGAGCGACGACAGGCCGATGGCCACCGCCACGCCCGACACGGCGACCGCCTTGCCGACGCTGCCCATCATCCGCTCGATCGCGATCTCGACCGAGTGGTGCCGCAGCTCCTCGCGATAGCGGCTCACCATGAACAGCGAGTAGTCGATCGCCAGCGCCAGGCCGATCATCGAGGCCAGGTTGGTGACGAAGATGCTCATCTCGGTGACGCCCGCCAGCAGGCCGATGACCGCAAAGGCGGCCGGCAGGGCGAACGCCGCGATGAGCAGTGGCAGCACCGCCCCGACCAGCGTGC
This sequence comes from Candidatus Limnocylindria bacterium, assembly GCA_035700865.1. Lineage (GTDB taxonomy): Bacteria > Chloroflexota > Limnocylindria > QHBO01 > QHBO01 > JACDBZ01. The sequence continues at coordinate 3,531 of DASSOH010000023.1, forward strand.
CGAAGACGGCGAGCAGGATCACCAGCGCGATCGGCAGGCTGATCATCTCGGCCTTGACGAGGTCCGCCTCGATCCTCTGGTTGAACTCGTGGTAGAGCTGCGGGATGCCGGTGACCTGCGCCTCCACGCCGTCCGGCGGCTCGATCCGCTGCCCCAGGTCGTAGGCCTGGTCGACGGAGGCCTCCAGCTCCTCGTTGAGCGTCACGATGGCCAGCGTCTCGGACCCATCGCGGCTGAGCAGCTGGTCGACCGGGGAGTCGGCGTAGGTGGTGATGCCGGTCACCAGCGGGTCGCTGCGAATCGGATCCAGCGTCTGGGCGACCTTGTCCTGGAAGGCGGGTGACGCCGCGTCGCCGGCCGGATCGGTGAAGAGCACGATCATGGAGGTCGACGGCTCCCCGAACCGATCCGCCAGCAGAGCCTCCGCCTGCTGCTCCTCCGAGCCGTCGATGACCCAACCACCCTGGATGAGGTCGCCGCCCTCCATGCGGCTCCACACGAACAGCCCGGCCACGATCAGCAGGCCGATGACCGGCAGGATCCGACGGAAGCGGTAGTCGAAGCGTCCGACGGCGGCGAAGATGCCCGTCGGGTGCGGCTCCAGGTCGGCGGGCAGCGTCCGCGGCGGCGGTTGCGCGGGGACGCTCGGCGCCGGTGGCGCTTCAGCCGCCTCGAGCGGCATCGGCGTCGTGTCGGCCGCCCGCGGCGGCCGGATCGGCTCGGTGGGAGGATTCGCCGCGTCGCGGCCCAGCCGCCGCCAGACGGCAAGCGCGGCCACGGCAGCGGAGAGGAGCCCGGTGATCGCCAGCCCGATGGCCAGCAGCCTGTTGCGCACGGAAGGACACGACCTCGCGTTCGGATCGCTCGACGAGATGGGCGGTGGGCACAGCGTAGCGCAGGGCGCGTCTTGCCGATGGAGCGCACGTATGATGCGCCGCGTGATGCGACGGGCGCGAGCGGTGCGAGGGGCGCGCGGGAGGCGCGGGATGGTCGGGATGCGAGCGGCATGACGGTCCTGGCGCCGACCGGCTGGTGGAAGGGGCTCGGCGGCCTGACGCGCTCCGGCTCGTCGCTGGAGGCGCTGGCCTGGGCGCTGTACGACTTCGCGAACACCATCTTCAGCTTCGCGATCGTCAGCTTCGCCATGAGCCTGTGGACCATCCGCTTCCTGGGCGAGGGCGACGGCACGTTCTGGTTCACGGCGGCCCTGAGCGTCTCGGTCCTGCTGAACGCGGCCGTCTCGCCGGTCCTGGGCGCGGTGAGCGACCGCGTCGGGCGCCGCAAGCCGTTCCTGGCCTTCTTCACGGCCCTGTGCATCGGCGGCACGGTGGTGATCGGCATCGTCGACATCCGCCTGGGCCTGGTGGCCTTCGCGCTGGCCAACTTCGCCTACCAGGCCGCGCTGATCTACTACGACGCGCTGCTCCCCGACGTCGCGCACCCGTTGAGCCGGGGACGCCTCTCCGGCGTCGGCGTCGCGCTCGGCTACTGCGGCACGCTGCTGGTCGGCGTCATCCTGCTGCTGGGCGTGACCGTCGAGAACGAGCAGTCGACGCCGGCGACCTTCGCCCTGGTCGGCGGCCTCTTCGCGCTGTTCGCGGCGCCGCTCTTCCTCCTGGTCCGTGAGCCGGCCCGCGGCGGCGCGCCATTCAGCGCCATCGACGCGGTCCGCTCCTGGCGGCAGCTGGCCGATACCCTCCACCATGCCCGACGCGCGCCGGGACTGCTGCGCTTCATCGTGGCGCGCTTCTTCTACTCCGACCCGGTCAACACCACCATCGCGGTCATGAGCGCCTTTGCCGTGAACGCCATCGGCTTCACCGAGGGCCAGGCGCTCCAGGTCCTGCTGATCCTCACCGTCGTCGCCGTCCTGGCGTCGTTCGGATGGGGCGTGCTGGCGGACCGCTGGGGGCCGCGCCGCACCCTCTTCGCCGTGCTGGCCGCCTGGGCCGTGGCGCTCGCCATCCTGACGGCGTTCCTCTCGACCATCCCCTTCCTGGTCGCCGGCGCGCTGGCCGGTGCCGGGCTCGGCGGGGTCGGCGTGGTGGATCGGCTGATGCTGCTGCGGTTGACGCCGCCCGAGCGCGTGGGCGAGATGTTCGGCCTCTACGGCCTGGTCGGGAAGTTCAGCGCCGTCGTGGGACCGGTCCTGTACGGCATCATCGTGTCGAATCTGCTCACGTCGCTGGACCGCGGCGCCTACCAGGTCGCCGTCGGCTCGCTGCTCGTCCTGCTGCTGGTGGGCATCGCGATCCTGCGTGGCGTCCCCTCCGGCGACGAGGCCAACGAGCTGGCCGCCGCCGAGGTGCTGCTGGAGGAGACCGACCGATGACGCTGGTGGTTGCCCACCGCGGCGCCTCCGACCGGGCGCCGGAGAACACGATGGAGGCCTTCCGCCTGGGGGTCGAGGACGGCGCCGATGCGGTCGAGCTCGACGTCCACCTCACCGCCGACGGACAGCTCGCCGTCATCCACGACGACACGCTCGACCGCACCACGGACCGCGCCGGCGCGGTGGCGTCGCTGACCCTGGCGCAGATCCGCGAGGCCGATGCGGGCGCCCGGTTCGCGGGCCCGGACGGCTCGTACCCGTACCGCGGGCGAGGGTTGACCGTCCCCACGCTGTCCGAGGTCCTGGCGTGGCTGCCGGATGCCATCGGGCTGGTCGTGGAGATCAAGGCTGCCGCGGCCGCCGATGCGGTGGTCGCCGCGGTCGCCGGCCACGCCGTCCGCGAGGGGGAGCGGCTGGCGGTCATCAGCTTCGACGAACGCGCCATCGAGCGGGTGCGGGAGCTCGATCCGGGCATCCGCACCGGCTACCTGCTCGTTCCCACCCAGCCGATCGAGCCGGCGCTGGTGTGGGCCACCGAGCACGGGCACGCCGGCGTCTTCCCCTGGGAAGGCGACCTCGGGCTGGACCCGATGCCGCTGCTGGCGCAGGCGCACGCCTACGGCCGGCAGATCGGCTGCTACGTCGTCAACGACCCGCAGCGGATGCAGCACCTGGCGGCATGTGGCCTGTGGGCCTTCGTGACCGACGTCCCCCGCGTGGCGCGCCAGGCGCTCCCGAGGTCGTCCTAGATCGAGCTCGTCGCGCATCGTCACCGTCCGTGCCGCAGGGCGACAGGAACGGGGACTTCTTCACCGATAGTCCCGCCTGATGAGATGGAGCTTTCCGGCACGCCGCCCGGAGGTCCCATCCGCAAGCGCCAGGGATACACCGGATTGATCACAGTGCGCACGAAGGCCGGTTCCAGCCTCAGGCGATCACGCCCATGCATCGCCGCGCGCGGTATGACGCCCCGCGGTGCACTGTGATCAAGCCCACACATCGGCCCGACGGGACCGAGCCCGACGGGGCCGACCCTGACGCTCGGCGGCAGTCAGCGCCGCCGCGAGCCCCCGCCCAGGATCCCGATGACCGAGCGCAGGATGGTGTTGAACGTGCCGGAGCGCGCGAAGCGGGCACCTTCCTGCGCCACGTCTCCCCAGTCGATCCCCCGCTCCGGCGCGCGCGTCGAGCGCATCCGCCCACCGCCCTCCGGATCCTCCACCTCGTCCATGGAGCTCGCCGCATCGGCCTCGACCTGCGCCATCCGCGCGGCCAGCAGCTCCTTGGCGGATTCCGGATCCGTATCGGCCGCGTACTCCGCGACCAGCGGCGATGCGCTCACGACCGCGTCGAAGGCGGACGGCTCGATCTGGGCCATCAGCGACATCGGCGGGCGCATCATCACCCGCGCCGTCGGCATCGGCCGGCCCTTGAGGTCCAGGGCGGTCACCAGCGCCTCGCCGGTGCCCAGCGCGGTCAGCTCCTTCTCGACGTCGTAGAACGACGTCGTCGGGAACGTCTCGGCCGTCGCCCGGACGACCTGGAGGTCATCCGGCGTGAAGGCGCGCAGGGCGTGCTGCACCCGGTTGCCCAGCTGCCCCAGCACCTCGGCCGGAACGTCGGACGGTGAGTGGGTGACGAAGAACACCCCGACGCCCTTGGATCGGATCAGGCGAGCAACCAGCTCGATCTGCTGCATGAACGTCTTGTTCGCGTCGCGGAATAGCAGGTGCGCCTCGTCGAAGAAGAAGACCAGCTTCGGCTTCTCCGGGTCGCCGACCTCGGGGAGCGTCTCGTACAGGGACGCCAGCAGCCACATCATGAAGGTGCTGAACAGGGCCGGCCGGTCCTGCATGTCGGCCAGCTCCAGGATGCTGACCACGCCCTTCCCCTCGGGGGTGACCCGCAGGAAGTCGGCGACGTCGAACTCGGGGGAGCCGAAGAACGCATCGGCCTCCTGCTGCTCGAGCTCGACGATCTTGCGCACGATCACGCCGACCGTCGCTGTCGCGACGCCGCCGTACTCGGCCATCTCGGCCTTGCCCCCGTCGGAGTTGAGGTGGTTGAGGAGCGCCCGCAGGTCGGCCAGGTTGATCAGGGGCAGCTTCTTGTCGTCGGAGTACTTGAAGGCCAGCGCCAAAACGCTCTGCTGCGTCTCGTTGAGGTCCAGCACCTTGGCCAGCAGGATCGGCCCGAAGCCGGAGACCGATGCGCGCAGCCGCACGCCCTTCCCCTCGCGGTCCAGGGTCAGGAACTCGACCGGGAACGGTTTGGGCGCGTAGTCGGTGAAGCCGATGGCCTGCGCCCGCGCCGTCAGCTTCTCGTTGAGGGCCGCCGGCGCCGCCAGGCCGCTGATGTCGCCCTTGATGTCGCTGATGAAGACGGGGACGCCGGCGTCGCTCAGCTGCTCGGCCAGGACCTGCAGCGTCTTCGTCTTGCCGGTGCCGGTCGCCCCGGCCACCAGGCCGTGACGATTCATCATCTGGAGCGGCACCCGGATCTGGGCGCCGGGCAGGGCCTGGTCGCCCTCCATGCCGGCCCCGAAGGTCAGGGCCGGGGCGTCGAAGCCATAGCCGGCGGCGAGGGCGGTCTCGAGTTCGGTGGACATGCCGGGGTCTCCTTACCCTCGGTTCGGGTCGATACGTGGCAGCCGGCGCTTGCCCTGGACCAGGAAGTGGTCGAACCACTCCGCGATCAGCCGCAGGTTGTCCACGCGGCGGAACGGCGTGCCGGAGCGGGTGAGCTCGTGCGACTCGTCAGGGACGCGCATCAGCCGCACCGTCCGGCGCAGCGAGCGCAGGACGGCGAACAGCTCCTCGGCCTGGGTGATGGTGCAGCGCAGGTCCTTCTCCGCGTGCTGGATCAGCAGCGGCGTGGTCACCTTCGTCGCGTAGGTCAGCGGTGAGTGGCGCCGGTACAGGTCCCAGTCCTCCCACGGCTGCACGCCGTACTCGTACAGGCCGAAGGTCGGGCCGCCGATGTCGCCGGAGAGCATCTGGCTGACCATGTCGTTGACGCTGCGGCAGGTGACGGCGGCCTTGAACCGATCGGTGTGACCGACGATCCAGGACGTCAGGTAGCCGCCGTACGAACCGCCGGTGACGCCGAGCCGATCCGCGTCCGCCAGGCCATCCGCGATCAGCGCGTCGACGCCGCCCATCACGTCGCGCATCGGTCCGTCGCCCCAGTCCTGCACGTTGGCGGTCAGGAATGCCTGGCCATAGCCCTGCGACCCGCGCGGGTTGCAGGCGTAGACGCTGATCCCCTGGCCGGCGATGACCTGCCACTCCCACATCAGCGACCAGCCGTACAGCGTCGCCGGGCCGCCGTGGATCTCCACCACCAGCGGCGCCGGCTCCTTCTTCGTGCTGCCGGGCGCGCGCAGGAACCAGCCCTGGATGCGGCGGCCGTCCACCTCGTGCCATCGCTCGACCGGCTCCACCAGGTCGATGTCGCGCCAGGCCTCGGCCATCAGGTCGGTCAGCTGGGTCAGCTCGATCGGGTTGGCGCCGCGACGCCCGGCCGGCAGGTCCGCCACCACCACGTTCGGCGGCTGCGTGCCCGTCATGCGGACCGCCGCCACGCGGGCGCCGCCCCGCGGCGTGGCGACCACCGTGGCGCGCGTGACGTAGTGCGGCCCCTCGGTGAGGCGCTCCACCCGGCGGCTCTCGACCTCGACGCGCCACAGCTCGAACGCGCCGTCGACCGGGGCGGCGAAGACGACCCATCGGCCGTCCGCCATCCACTGCGGCCGCAGCTCGCCGCCCCCGACCAGATCGCTGTTCATGCCCGCGGCCGCCTCGAGGTCCTGGCCCTCCAGCAGGTCGGTGGCCTCCCCGCCGTCCACCGGCAGCCGCCACACCGATGCCTGGTACAGCACGCCACGCTTCCAGTCGCGGTTGCCGATGACCGCCAGCGAGCGGCCATCAGGTGCCCACTCCGGCGCGCCCCACTGCTGCCGGCCGTCGCCGCCGGAGAGCTGCCGCGGCTCGCCACCATCGGCGTCGACCAGGAAGATGTCCGTGCGCCAGCCGAGGTCCGCGTTCGGGTGGCGGTCCGAGACGAAGGCGATGGTCTTCCCGTCGGGCGACCAGCGCGGATCCGCGTCGTGATGGTTGCCGCGCGTCAGAAGCCGGGGTTCGCCGCTCTCGACGTCGACGGTCCAGAGGCGGCGGAACCGGTCGTGCACGAAGCCCGCGCCGTTGAACTGGTAGCTGAGCGTGTCGATGAGGCGCGTATCGGGCGCCGGCGGGTCTTCGGGCCTGCGCTCCCGCTTCTTCTCCGGCTCGGTCGACTCGGCGCCACACACGATCGCCAGGCGCCGGCCATCGGGCGACCACGCCACGCCCTCGACATCCTTGGGCAGGTCGGTCAGCTGGCGCGCCTCGCCGCCATCGGCGAAGGGGAGGAGCCAGACCTGGGTGCCGCCCTCGTCGGGGGCCTCCGCCTTCCCCGGTTTGGCGCCGCCACCGCCGGCCTGCAGCACGGCCGCACGGTCGGAGAGGAAGGCCAGCGTCCGGCCGTCCGGGCTCCAGCGCGGCGTGGTGTCGTTGCGGCTGCCGACCGTCAGCTGCCGCGCCGGCGCGCTCCCGTCGGCGGGCACGACCCACAGCGCCGTCCGATACCCGTCCTTGCCGGGCGCGGTGGACTTGACGCCGAAGGCGATGGTGCGGCCGTCGGGCGACAGCGCCACATCGGTGGGAACGCGAAGCTCGTAGAGATCCTCGGGACGGGGCGCACGGCCCATGGGGAGTCCCTCCTGGCGATGATCAGGGTGGTGGGGTGGTCAGTGTAGTCCGCGGCTCGTCGCGATTTGCCGCGGGTGGGAACGTGGCGGCCGTACTGGCGCTTCGCCCGTCACGGTTCCCGCATCCCGGGCACGTGGCGACTCGAGAGGTGACGGCGTCGCCGGATTCCCGGCTCCGGGGAACCTGCCGCGCGCACTTCCCGGCTGCTGGGAATTCGATGGAACCATCCCCGCCCGACCACTCACGGCGCCCGCTCCTCGGGAATCTGGCGGTCCCGCACTCCCGACCGCGGTCACGCGCCCGACGCCCGAGAATCTGGCGACAGGATTGTCAGCGAGCCCCGAGGCCGATCCGCACCGCCGTGCCGCGCCGCAGCGAGTTCGGGATCTCGGCAATGCGGTCGACGTGCGCCACCAGCTCCGCGATCTCCTCCTCCGAGGCACTCGCCTCGACCTCGACCGCCACCTCGATGGGGGTCGAAACGGCTGGCTCACCGTCGTAGTCCGCGGTCACGCGCACCGTGACGCGCTCGAGGCGCATCCCGCGCCGCCGGGCCTCCCGAAACAGGTCGTTGCTGATGCAGCCGGCCACCGCGAGGTTCAGCAGCTGCCCGCCGTTGAACCCGAGGCCGCCACCGCCTCCCTCGACCGGACGGTCGACGACGAGCGTGAACGGCCCCGACGACCCGAGCGCGGTGGGCCTGCCGTCCCCCAACGAGACGACCTCGACGTCGTAGGCCCCCACCTACGGCAGGTCCCGCGGCGTCGTGCCCGGACCCTTCCCGGTCCAGTTGCCGCGGTTCGCCTCGGCGATGGCACCGGTCCGGTGCCGATCGCGCTCCGCATCCAGCACCTGCCCGGCCTGGAGCTGCTCGCGTGTCGGACCGCCGAGCGGCCAGCGGAGGAATCGTCGCAGCATCGGCTACCAGTTCGTGGCGGTCGAGGCCTCGATCTCGCCGACGGAGGCGAGCCAGCGCTCGGCGTCGATGGCCGCCTTGCAGCCGTCGCCCGCGGCGGTCACGGCCTGGCGGTAGTGGTGATCGTGGACGTCACCGGCGATGAAGACGCCCTCGACCCTCGAGCCCGTCTCGCCGACGACCTCCAGGTAGCCGCCCTCTCCCACCTCGAGCTGGCCGACGAAGAGATCGGTGTTCGGCTTGTAGCCGATGGCGATGAACAGGCCCTGCACGTCGAGCGTCGACTCGTCGCCGGACTTCGTGTCGCGCAGCAGGAGCTGGTTGACCGTCATCTCGCCACGGACCTCGGCGACCTCCGTGTTCCAGCGGACCTCGATCTTCGGGTGGTTGAGCGCCCGCTCCTGCATGATCCGGCTGCCGCGGAACTCGTCGCGGCGCACGAGCATGGTGACCTTCTCCGCAAAGCGCGTCAGGAAGGTGGCCTCCTCGAGCGCGGTGTCGCCGCCACCCACCACCGCGATCTCGCGACCGCGGAAGAAGAAGCCGTCGCAGGTGGCGCAGGCGGACACGCCGCGACCGCGGAACTCCTCCTCGGTGGGCAGCCCCAGCCACAGGGCCGATGCGCCCGTCGCCACGATCACCGCGTCGGCGCGGTACTCCTCGTCGCCGAGCCAGATGCCGAACGGACGCGAGCTGAAGTCGACCTTCGAGGCGTCGCGCTCGACGATGGTCGCGCCGAAGCGCTCGGCCTGCTCGCGGAACTTCTGCATCAGCTCCGGCCCCTGGATGCCCTCGGGGAAGCCGGGGTAGTTCTCGACGTCCGAGGTGATCATCAGCTGGCCCATCGGCACGTTGCCGGCGACCACCAGTGGCTCGAGGTTGGCGCGGCCGGCGTAGATGGCCGCGGTGAGCCCGGCGGGGCCGGAACCGAGGATGACGACGCGCCGGTGGCGCGTATCGGTCTGGGGCGTTTCGGTGGCGCCGGCAGTCGGCGGAACGGTGGCGGTCATGGCAGGGTCAGCATAGCGAACCTGTCGACTCGTCCCGTCAGTCGTTGGCGGCTTCCAGCGGCTCCTCGACCGATGCGGTCAGCGCCCACGCCAGCGCGGCGTCGAAGGCGAGCGTTCCGGCCGCCTTGTCGACGATCACCGTGTGCAGGTCCTGGCGGATCATGGCCGGCAGCTGGTCCACCGGGCTGCCGGTCCAGTACATCACCGGCGTGCGCGGCAGCCGGTGGCGCGTGGCCATGAAGAGCGCGGCGCTGAGCTCCCGCTCGAGGCGCCAGTCCAGGATGATCGCGGCCGGAGGCGGGTCCGCGCGCAGGGCGGCCAGGTACGGCAGCGGGTCCGGGAACACGACCGCCGCCAGGCCGCGCGAGTCGCACAGCTCCACGGCGAGCGACGACGCGGCCGGCTCGTCCTCGACGATCCAGACCAGCGATCGTGCCCCCGCCCCCTCCAGCATGCGCAGCTCCACGGCGCGCGCCGGTGCACGCCGCGTGCCGAGCGAGGCCTCACGCCGTACCATCGAGGCCACCATGACGCTCCCCCTGCGACGGCCGACGACCACGGTGCTCGTCGGCGGCGTGCCGATCGGATCCGACCATCCGATCGTCGTGCAGTCGATGACCAACACCGATACGGCCGATGCCGACGCCACCGCCATCCAGGTGGCCCAGCTGGCGCACGCCGGCTCCGAGATCGTGCGCATCACGGTCAACAACGACGAGGCCGCGCGCGCGGTGCCGACCATCCGCACCAAGCTCGACAACCTGGGCGTCGGCGTGCCGCTCATCGGCGACTTCCACTACAACGGCCACCTGCTGCTCACGAAGTACCCCGAGATGGCCGCCGCCCTCGCGAAGTACCGCATCAACCCGGGCAACGTGGGCACCAAGCGCCGGGACGAGCAGTTCGCGCAGATCGTCGAGGTCGCGATCGCGAACGAGAAGCCGGTGCGCATCGGCGTGAACTGGGGCTCGCTCGACCAGCAGCTGCTGACCGAGATGATGGATGCCAACGCCGCCTCCCCGGACCCGGTCGACTCGCGCGAGGTGATGATCGAGGCCATGATCGAATCGGCCCTGCGCTCCGCGCGCCTGGCCGAGGAGACCGGGCTGCCACACGATCGGATCATCCTCTCGGCCAAGGTGTCGGGCGTGCAGGACCTCGTAGAGGTCTACGCGCGCCTCGCGGACCGCTGCGACTACCCGCTGCACCTCGGCCTGACCGAGGCGGGCATGGGCGCCAAGGGCATCATCACCTCCACCGCCGGCCTGGCGATCCTGCTGCAGCGCGGCATCGGCGACACGATCCGCGTCTCGCTCACGCCCGAGCCCGGCGGCGACCGGACCCAGGAGGTGCAGGTCGCGCAGCAGGTGCTCCAGTCGATGGGCCTGCGCTCGTTCCTGCCCCAGGTCTCGGCGTGTCCGGGCTGCGGCCGCACCACCTCGACCTTCTTCCAGGAGATGGCCCGCGACATCCAGGCCTACCTCGTCGAGCAGATGCCGCGGTGGCGCGAGACGCACCCGGGCGTCGAGGAGCTCCGCGTCGCGGTCATGGGCTGCGTGGTGAACGGCCCGGGCGAGTCCAAGCACGCCGATATCGGCATCTCCCTGCCGGGCACCTTCGAGGAGCCCGTGGCGCCGGTGTTCGTGGACGGCCAGCTGTCGGAGACGCTGCGCGGCGAGGGGATCGTCCCCCGCTTCCTGGAGATTCTGGACGGGTACGTGGAGCGGCGCTACCCGAATCCCGGCTCAGGGGTGACGCGTCCGGCCGAACCGGTGGCCTAGACCTGACGCGGCACGCGGGCGTCAGCCACAGTCCGCGACCGGCCTCGGCATCATCCGCGGCTCGACCCGCGAGATCCGGTGTGGGCGGGCGACGACCTCGCCACCGGGATCGATCGAGATGTCGACGATGAGGAAGACGAACCTGCCGAATCCCGGCGGCGCGTCGCCTTCGCGCACGGCCTCACCCTCGACCAGGATGCGGTAGTGCCCTGACACCTCGCCGAAGGGCATCGCCAGCGCCTGGCAAGCCTCGATCGTTCCCTCGCCGGCACCGGAGGCGTTGTGGCCCTCGAACTCGTAGCCCATCGTCAGCGCGTTGGACGACCGGTTGGTCACCTGCAGGATGATCGTCGGACCGATCTGCGGCGCCGGTTGCTGCGGGCCTGCCGGGACTGGCCCTCCCGGCCCGACGGCCACGGGCAGGCAGCCGGCGGCGAGGCCGAGGACCGCGGCGAGCGACGCCATCGGGCCCGCCCGCCCACTCCGCCCCCCGAACACGGTTACCTCCTGGGCTCCCAGGTGAAGAAGCGGAGGGCCAGGAGCACGCCGGCCACGCCCCAGGCCGCGATGACCCCGATCTCCGTCCACGGCACGGCGCCCGAAGCGCCGACGTCGTAGAGCCCGATCATGGCATCGGCGAAGTGGCGGGTGGGCAGGACGTGCGAGACGGCGTCCAGCCAGTCGGGGGCCGCGGACATCTGGAAGAACACGTTGCTGATGAACAGCGCCGGCAGGACCACCGCGTTCACGATCGCGGGCGCCGCATCGGCATTGGGGATGACGCCCGAGAGGGCGAGCCCGAGCGCGCTGAACGTCACGGCCGCCACCACCAGCACCGCCAGCATCGCCGGCACGGCCTCCCACGGCACCGGCACGCCGTACAGCAGCGCGCCGAACCCCGCGACGATCACCACCAGCAGGAACGCGATCGCCACCGCGTGACCGATCCGCCCCGCCAGGTAGGCCCAGGTCGGCAAGGGCGTGCCGCGGATTCGCTTCAGGACGCCCTCGTCGCGGGCGATGGTGATGGTCATGGCCAGGTTCGTGAAGGTCGCCGTGATCACGCCGAAGACGATGATCGCCGGCGTGAAGAAGCGCGCCGCACCCTCGCCGAAGAGCACGTTGAAGATGAGCATGAACAGCAGGGGGAAGGCGAAGGTGAAGAACGCCGCGGCCGGATTGCGCCAGAAGGCGCGGTTCTCGTACGCCACCTGCCGCAGGGCGAGCGCCGCGCCGTTCATGCGCCAACCTCCATGGCGGGCGCCGCCTCGGTCCCGGCCTCGGCCCGGGCCTCGGTCGCCTCGCTGGTCAGCTGCAGGTAGACGTCCTCCAGCGATCGACGCCGCACCTCGAGGTCAGCCAGCTCCGTCCCCTGCGCCAGCGCCCACGCCGTCAGCTCGCTGAGCGTCCGCGTCGGGGAGTCCGTCTCCAGCTCCCACGCGGGTGCCGATGCCTGCGGCCGCGCGCCAAGGCCCTCCGGTGGCGACAGGCCCTCGGGCAGCCGGAATCGCACGCGGGATGCGTGCGATCGCGCCCCGATGAGCTCGTCGGCGGATCCGACCTCCACGATCCGGCCATCGGCGATGATCGCCAGCCGATGCGCCAGCGCCTGCGCCTCGTCCATGAAGTGGGTGGTGAGGAAGATCGTCTTGCCCAGCTCGGTGAGGCCACGCACCGTCTCCCAGGCCTGGCGCCGCGCGGAGGGATCGAAGCCGGTCGTCGGCTCGTCCAGGAACAGCAGCTCCGGGTCGCCGGCCAGCGCCACGGCCAGGTCGACGCGGCGCTTCTGCCCGCCCGACAGCTTCCGCACCCGCCGGTCCGCCTGCTCCGTCAGCCCCGCCAGCGCGATCACCTCGTCCACGTCGCGCGGCTTCGGGTAGTAGCCGGCGACCATCGAGACCACCTCGCGCACGGTCAGGTACTCGTCCACGCCGGTCTGCTGGAGCACGATACCGATGCGCTCCCGGTACGCGCGGTCGTGGTGCCCAGGGTCGTGCCCGAGCACGCTCACCTCGCCGGCCGTGCGGGTGCGGTGGCCCTCGAGGATCTCGACGGTCGTCGTCTTGCCGGCGCCGTTCGGCCCCAGCAGGGCGAAGACCTCGCCGCGCTCCACCCGCAGGTCGATGCCCCGCACGGCTTCCAGCGCGCCGTACGACTTGCGCAGCCCCCGGACCTCGATCGCCGGCTCAACCATCGCGGCGCCCGTCGTGCCGCTCAGTACGCGGCGGTGAAGAAGGTCCAGCCGGCGACGATGAAGGCGAGCACCAGGAAGACGATCAGCGCGAACGGCAGGAAGGCCACGCTCACCGGACGCCGATGCTCGACGACCGGCGCCGGCTGCGCGGCGACGCCCGGCGCGACCTCGGCCGGCGCCTCGGCGCGGGTGGCGGGAAGGTTCGAATCCATGGTCACTCCTCGGCGATGATGGCGGCGAGCTTCTCGTCCAGCGAGGCCTGCGAGAACTGGCCGATCTGGCGAGCCACGACGGTACCGTCGCGACCGATGAAGTAGGTCTGGGGTGGAGCGTACACGCCGTAGGCTTCCGCGACACGTCCTTCGGGGTCCATCGCGGCCGGCCAGGTGGCACCGTTGTGCTCCATGAAGGCGCGGGCGGCCTCGGACCGGTCGTCGTAGACGATCCCCACGATGGCCAGCCCGTCATCGGCGTGCTCGGCGGCCGCGGCGCGGAGCAGCGGGAACTCCTCCACGCACGGGCCGCACCAGCTGGCCCAGAAGTTGACGACCACCGGACGGCCGCGCAGGTCCTCGAGCCGAACGGGGTTGCCATCCAGGTCCGCGAGGGCGAAGTCCGGCGCCGGCTGCCCCTCCGAGGCGGGCGAGAGCGTCGGCAGGCGCGCCAGCAGCACGGCGCCCAGCACGCCCAGCAGCACGATGGGGAGGACGGCCGCCACGACCAGGTACGGCAGCGGCAGGCGCCACGCGCGCGCCTGGCGTCCGGTGCCGACGCCGGCCGTCATCGGTCCGTCAGTGCGCGGTCCCGTCGTCGTGGAATCCGTGCTCCACCCCGGTCCATTCGCGGTTCGCGGCGCGCACCCATCCGACGATCGCACCGATCAGGACGACCAGCCCCGGGATGGCGATCCACGGGTTCGCGATCTCGCCTTCACCCCCGAACGCCAGGCCGGCCCCGATCAGGATGGCGCCCACGCAGACGAGGACCGGCAGGAGGCTGGGCGACGGCATGTGGACGCCGGGAGGCGGCGCGGTCTCGGGCACCGGTCGGGCGGTGCGCGACGCGATGACGAACACGGCCACCACGACCACCGCCATGGCGGTGCCGAGGATGATCAGGCCGATCGCCGAGTCGGACATGCGGACGCTCCCCTAACCCAGGATGTAGATCGTGGTGAACACGGCGATCCACACCACGTCGACGAAGTGCCAGTACATGCTGACCGCCTCGACCGCCACGTGGTTGCGGGCGCTGAACTGGCCGCTCAACGTGCGGGCCAGCACGATCGTGAGGCCCACCACGCCGCCGAACACGTGCGCGCCGTGGAATCCGGTCAGGGTGTAGAAGGTCGTGCCGAAGACGCCGTCCGCGATCCCGAAGCCCAGCTGGCTGTAGTCGTACAGCTGGCCGGCCAGGAAGAGGACGCCGAGGGCCAGGGTGATCGCGGTCCACATCCGCAGGCCGCCGGTATCACCGCGACGGATGGCCCACACGCCGAACTGCATCGTGAAGCTGGAGGCGACCAGGATGGCCGTCAGGCCGGCGGCCAGCGCGATGTCGAGGTGGGCTCCCTC
>DASSOH010000024.1:0-84115 GCA_035700865.1 Candidatus Limnocylindria bacterium
CGCCTGCCCGATGACCGACGACGAGGCCACCATGACCCTCCTCGAGCACCTCGAGGAGCTGCGTCGCCGCATCATCGTCATCGCCGTCGCGATCCTGCTTGCCTCGATCGGCGGCTTCTTCCTGGCCGATGCGCTCATCGCCCTGATCCGCGCGCCGCTGCCCGATGAAGGGGCGTCGCTCATCGCGACATCCGTTACCGAAGCATTCAGCGTCCGGATGCAGATGGCGCTGATGACCGGCATCGCCATCGCCATGCCGGTGATCCTGTACGAGATCTGGGCGTTCGTGACCCCCGGGCTCACGAAGCACGAGCGCCGGCTGGTCTGGCCCCTGCTCGCGGTGGCGATCCTCCTGTTCGTGGGCGGCCTCGCGCTGGGCTACCTGCTCATCCCGGTGGCCGTCAACTTCCTGCTCGACTTCTCGCTGGAAGGGGTCGAGCCGCTGCTCTCGATCGGCGACTACGTCGGCTTCGTGACCACCTTCCTGATCGCCTTCGGCCTGGCGCTCGAGTTCCCCGTCGTCCTCTACCTGCTGGCACGCCTGGGGATCCTCTCGTACGCGTTCCTGGCGAAGCGGCGACGCTATGCGGTCATCGTCATCGTCCTGTTCGCCATCGTCATCACCCCCGGCGACATCGTCATCGGCTCCGCGACGCTGGCGATCGTGATGTACGGCCTCTTCGAGATCACCCTGCAGCTCATCCGCATGCTGGGCCGCTGAGCCGATGGCCGCCCCCGTCTGGCTCCTGACCGATGCGGCCATGGATCGCCACGTGACACACGGCCACGCGGAGCGGCCCGAGCGCCGTCTCGCGGCCGCTGCCGGGATCCGCGACGCCTCCGGCGGCGACCTGGCCGAGCCGGCCGTCGTTCCGGCGGGCGACGGCGTCATCGGGCGCATCCACGACGCTGCCCACGTTGCGCGCGTCGTCCAGGCCGACGCCGCCGGCGGATCGTGGTTCGACCCGGACACCTACCTGGTTGCCGGCTCGCTGCAGGCCGCGCGGCTGGCGGCCGGCGCCACCGTCCAGGCGGCCCGGGCCGCCGTGACGGGGGAGGCCGAGATCGCCTTCGCGGCCGTCCGTCCTCCCGGGCATCACGCGTCGGCGCGCCGGGCCAGCGGCTTCTGCCTCTTCAACAACGTCGCCGTGGCCGCGGCCGACCTGCGGGCCGCGGGACTGGCCCAGCGGGTGGCGATCATCGACTGGGACGTCCACCACGGCGACGGGACGCAGGCGATCTTCGACGAGGATCCGGACCTCTGCTACGCCTCGACCCACCAGTGGCTGCTATACCCCGGCACGGGCGACCGCCACGACCGCGGCGTCGGCGCGGCCGAGGGCACCAAGCACAACGTCCCGCTCCTGCCCGGCAAGGGGGACGCCGCCTTCGTCGCGGCGTGGCGGGACGAGCTGCTCCCCGCCATCGAGGCATTCGCCCCGCAGGCGGTCCTCGTCTCCGCAGGCTACGACGGTCACCGTGACGACCCGCTGGCGCACCTCGAGGTCACGGAAGAGGGCTTCGAGGAGGTGGCGCGCCTGCTCGGGGCCACCGCCGCGCGGCTCGGCGTTCCCGGGATCGCGCTGGCGCTGGAGGGCGGCTACGACCTCGACGCGCTGCGCCGTTCCACCGCCGCCACCGTCCGCGGCCTGCGGCACGGACGGCGCTCCGCCAACGAGGTCGCGCGGTGACCGAGCGATATACTCGACCAGGGTCCACAGGAGCACGAAGCGTGGCACGCAGCGCGTCGATCGAGGGGAAGGCGCCCGAGCAGGCCGGGACACCGGCCGAGACGGCGGAGATCGCCGTCGACCACGTCCTGGTCATCAGCGGCCTCTCCGGCGCCGGCAAGAGCCAGGCGGCCAAGCTGTTCGAGGACCAGGGCTACTTCGTGGTCGACAACCTGCCGCCGGCGCTGCTCGACGACTTCCTCGCCCTGCGTCGTGGCGAGCCGGCGCGCTACCGACGCTCGGCGCTGGTGCTGGACGTCCGCAGCGGTGACCCGTCCCCGGCCATCCAACGGGCCGCGACGGCGTTGCGGCGGGACGGCGGCCGGCTCGAGGTCTTCTACCTCGAGGCCAGCGACGCGACGCTCATCAGCCGCTTCAGCGAGACGCGACACCGCCACCCGCTCGAGGGCCTGCGCAGCGGCGTGCAGGCGAGCCTCGCCGAGGAGCGCGAGCTGCTGACCAAGACGCGCGAGATGGCGAACCACGTCATCGACACCAGCGGGCTCTCCATCGGCCAGCTGAAGGATCGGCTCTTCGCGCTCGTTCCGCATGGCGACCGGGATGACACGCTCCAGGTCGACATCGTGACCTTCGGGTTCAAGTACGGCATCCCCCTCGAGGCCGACCTGGTCTTCGACGTGCGGTTCCTGACCAACCCGTACTGGGAGCCGCACCTCAAGCCGCTCTCCGGCCTCGAGGCGCCGGTCCGCGACTTCGTGCTCAGCCAACCGAAGGCGAAGCGGTTCCTCGAGCTCGTTCGCGAGCTGCTGGAGCTCACTGCCCCCGCCTACCGGGCCGAGGGGAAGGGGCGGCTGCGCATCGCGCTGGGCTGCACCGGCGGCTACCACCGTTCGATCGCGCTGGCGGAGGAGCTGGCGACCAGCCTGCGCGATCTCCCGGGGGCATCGGTCTCCGTCTTCCACCGGGAGCTGGAGCGATGAGGCTGGGTCGCCTGCCGCGCTGGCTCTACCCCGGGATGCATCTCAAGCGCTGGCTGCTGCTCCTCTTCGTCGGCATCGCCATCCTCGGGCTCGGTGCCGCCATCTTCATCCGCGACCTGTACCGCTCGACCGATGCGGACGAGATCGCGATCGTCTACTGGCTCACCGGCGCCTGGCTGGAACCCCAGATCCGCGCGGCGCTGGTGGCCGCGCTGGGCGTGGTGCTGACCGTGATCGGCATGTGGGGCCTGATGCGGTCGGTCGTCTCGCCCTTCGTCGCCCGCGGCGACAGCGTGCTGGAGGTGCTGTACACCAAGCGCTACCTGGCGCGCGGCCCCCGGATCGTGGCGATCGGCGGCGGGACGGGCCTCTCGACCCTCCTGCGCGGGCTGAAGGGCTACAGCGCCAACATCACGGCCGTGGTGGCGGTCGCGGACGACGGGGGCAGCTCCGGCCAGCTGCGCCAGCAGCTGGGGATCATCCCGCCCGGCGACATCCGCAACTGCATCGCCGCCCTGGCCGATGCGGAGCCCCTCATGACGCAGCTGATGCAGTACCGATTCCCGGCGGGCTCGGGCCTGGACAACCACGCGTTCGGCAACCTCTTCATCGCGGCCATGACGGCCGTCACCGGAGACTTCGAGGAGGCGGTTCGCGAGTCGAACCGGGTCCTGGCCGTGCGCGGGCAGGTGCTGCCGGCGACGACGGTCCCCCTGAACCTGTCCGCCCGCCTGCAGTCCGGCCGCATCCTGGTCGGCCAGTCCGGCATCGCCCATGCCGAGGAGCCCATCGAGCAGGTGTTCATCGAGCCGGACGACGTGCGCGCCAACGGCGAGGCGCTGGAGCGCATCCTCGAGGCCGACATGGTCGTCATCGGTCCCGGCAGCCTCTTCAGCAGCATCCTGCCGAACCTGCTCATCCCGGACGTGCGCGACGCCCTGGCGGCGGCTCCGGGCCTGCGCGTGTACGTCTGCAACGTGGCGACCCAGCCGGGTGAGACGCCGGATCTCACCGCCTCGCAGCACCTGACCACGCTCTTCGAGCACGTCGGCGAGGACCTGATCGACTGCGTGATCGTCAACCGCGGCGCGGCCCGCCGGCCCGAGGGCTGGCGCGCGCAACCCGTCGAGGTCGACGTGCGGCGGCTGGAGGAGCTGCCGGTGGTGATCGTCGAGGAGGACGTGATCGACCCGGCCAACGCGCACCGCCACGATCCGGCCAAGCTCGCCGCCACCCTGATGCGCCTCCAGCAGGAAGATCGCGTCGAGCGTCCCCGACAGCGGCGCGTGCGACGGCCCACGGCCACGGCGTCCTGACGACCATGCTCGTCGCCGGCGAGGTCAGGGGCGAGCTCGCCCGGATCCAGCCCGCGCGCGCCTGCTGCCGCCGCGCGGAGCTCCACGGCCTGCTGGCCGGCAGTCGAGACGGCATCCTGCGGACGCTGGACGTCGCCACGGCGCGCACCGCCATGCAGCTGGCGGCCGCGGTCGGGGTGGCCCGTCCGGCACCGCCGCCTGCGGCCTCGGCCGGTCCCCGGCGGCCGGGAGCGCGTCACCACCTGGCCGTGCCCCTGGATCGGGATGCGCTCGGCGCGTGGTCGTGGGAGGGGGCGCCGGCCTGCGACCGCCGCTCGTATCTCCGCGGCGCCCTGCTGGGCGCGGGCTCCATCTCGTTCGGCCGCTCCGGCACGCACGTCGAATTCGTCCTGCCCGACGACGCGGCCGGCGAATCGTTGCAGGAGGCGCTTGCTGCCGTCGACGTCCGCGCGCTGCGCTCGGTGCGTCGGGGCCGCTCCGTCGTCTACCTCAAGGGCCAGGAGGAGGTCGCGGCGCTGCTGCGCCTGGTCGGCGCCAACCGTGGCCTGCTCGAGCTCGAGACGCACCGCGTCGGCGCCGACGTCCGTTCGCGGCTGAATCGGCTGCTCAACGCCGAAGAAGCGAACCTCGGGCGAACGGTCCGTGCGGCGGACCGGCAGATGGCGGCCATCGCGCGGCTCGAGGCCGAGGGGACGCTGGCGCGGCTCGGACAGGCGTTGCGCGACACCGCCGCGACCCGGCGGCGCATGCCGGACGCCGACCTCGATACGCTTGCCGCGGCGCTGGGCGTCAGCCGCTCCGCCGTGAACCACCGACTGCGACGGCTCGTGGAGCTCGCCACGGGCGAGGAGGACTGATGCGCACCCCGGTCATCGCCGGCAACTGGAAGATGAATCCACCCACGCTCGAGGACGCCACGGCGCTCGCTCTCGCCGTCCGTCAGCTGGCGGACCAGCTGCCCGGCGTGACGACCGTGGTGTGCCCGCCCACCATCTGGCTGGCGGACGTCGCGCGCACGGCCCGGGGCGGGCGGCTCCGCACCGGGGCCCAGACCATGCACTTCGAGGAGAAGGGGGCCTTCACCGGCGAGACGAGCCCGCTGATGCTCCGCGCCTATGCCGACTTCGTGATCCTCGGCCACTCCGAACGGCGTCAGTTCGAGGGAGAGACCGACGAGCGCGTCGGACGCAAGGTGGCGAGCGCCGTCGCCCACGGCCTGCGCCCGATCGCCGCGGTGGGGGAGACCGCGGAGCAGCGCCGCGCCGGCGAGACCGCCCGGGTCGTGGACCGACAGGTACGCGCCGCCCTCGCGCACCTCGAGCGCCTGGCCGGCACCGGGCTGGTGGTGGCCTACGAGCCGGTCTGGGCCATCGGCACCGGGGACGCGGCGTCGCCGGATGACGCCCAGGAGGTCGCGGCGCAGATCCGCGCCATCCTGCGCGAGCTGGACCCGACGGGCGCCGACGAGGTGCCGATCCAGTACGGCGGCAGCTGCACGCCCGAGAACGCCGCCGACTTCTTCGCCATGCCGGACATCGACGGGGCGCTGGTGGGCGGGGCGTCCCTGAAGGCGGACAGCTTCGGTGGCATCCTGCGCGCCGCCGCCGACCGAGTGGCGGCATGACGGTCATCCTGGTCGTCCTGGACGGGTTCGGCATCGGCGACGACCCGAAGCGCAGCGCGATCCTGGCCGCCCGCATGCCGAACTGGCGGCGGCTCGTCGCGCAGTTCCCGCACGCGCAGCTCGCCGCGTCGGGCGAGGCGGTGGGCCTCCCGGCCGGGCAGATGGGCAACAGCGAGGTCGGCCACCTCAACCTGGGCGCCGGCTTCCGCGTCCTCCAGGACCTGCCGCGGATCAACGCGGCCATCGCGGATGGCAGCTTCTTCGACAACGAGGTGCTGGTCTCGACCTGCCGCGGGGTGGTGGCGCGTGGCGGGCGCCTGCACCTGATGGGCCTCGTCGGACCCGGCGGCATCCACGCGGTCGACGAGCACCTGGTGGCCATGGTCGACCTGGCGGCCCGCGCCGGCCTGCCCGGTGAGCGGGTGCTGTTCCACGCCTTCACCGATGGTCGCGACACGCCGCCCCGCTCCGCGGACCGATTCCTGCCGGAGCTCGAGGCCCGCTTCGCCGGTCGCGCCACGGTGGCCACCGTCACCGGCCGCTACTGGGCCATGGACCGCGACAAGCGCTGGGATCGGACGAAGCGCGCGTACGACGCCATCGTCCACGGACAGGGGCTGCACGCGCACGATGCCGCCGGCGCCATCGCCGCGGCCTATGCCCGCGACGAGGGTGACGAGTTCATCCAGCCAACCGTCCTTGACGCGGCGGCGCCGGTCTCCGACGGCGACGCCGCCATCCACCTCAACTTCCGGGCCGATCGCGCCCGGCAGCTCACCGCCGCGCTCACCCTGGACGACTTCGACGCCTTCGACCGTGGTGGTCGGCGGCCGGACCTGGAGGTCGCGACGCTGACCGAGTACCAGGCGCCGGATGAGCTGCCCGTGCGCGTCGCCTTCCCGCCGCTGCGCATCGACTCGCTGGCCGCGCACCTCGCGCGCCTGGGGCTCACGCAGCTGCACGTCGCCGAGACCGAGAAGTACGCGCACGTCACGTACTTCTTCAACGGCGGTGTCGAGGATCCGTTCCCGGGCGAGGACCGCGTCCTCATCCCGTCCAACCGCGAGGTGGCGACCTACGACCAGGCCCCGCAGATGAGCGCCGGACCGATCACCGATGCCCTCGTCGAGGGCATCGAACAGGCGAAGCACGACTTCGTGATCGCGAACTACGCGAACCCCGACATGGTCGGGCATACGGGGGACTGGGACGCTACCGTATCGGCCCTGGAGTACCTGGACGGCTGTCTCGGTCGCGTGGCGGACGCCGCGCTGCGGAGCCACAGTCCACTGGTGATCACCGCCGATCACGGCAACGCCGAGGAGATGCGGGATCCGTCCGGGTCGCCGCAGACCAAGCACACGACGTCGCCCGTGCCGGTGGTGCTGGTGAGCGACGCGTACCGCGGCCGGACGCTGCACGACGGCGAGCTGCGTGACGTTGCGCCGACGCTGTGCGAGCTGCTGGCCATACCTTCCGGGCCCGAGATGACCGGACACAGCCTGCTGGGACCGCAGTAGTTGCGCACGGCGTATATCCGTATATACGCCACGCCCCGCGACACGACCCTGCTAGACTCCGCCAGTCATGCAGACCCCTTTGCTCATTGCCCAGATGATCCTGGCCGTGGCGCTGATGGCCGCCATCCTGCTCCAGCAGCGCGGGACCGGCCTCGGCGGCGCGTTCGGCGGCGAGGTGACCGCCTACCGCAGCCGGCGCGGGATCGAGCGCACGCTCTTCCGCCTCACGATCGTCCTGGCAGTCCTCTTCGTCGCCTTCAGCCTGCTCAATCTCTTCCAGCAGGGCTGACGCGCCGGGCCACGGATCGGCCTGTGCTATGATCGCGACCGCGCATTCGGACCCGTCCGGATGCGTTCGTGCCGAGGTGGCGGAATAGGCAGACGCGCTAGGTTCAGGACCTAGTGACCGCAAGGTCGTGTGGGTTCAAGTCCCTCCCTCGGTACCACCCTCGATGCCCAGGTGGCGGAATTGGTATACGCGTACGTTTGAGGGGCGTATGGGGAAACCCATCCGGGTTCAAGTCCCGGCCTGGGCACCAATTCACTCCGATCGCCGCACCGATGCGCCGCTCGCCTCCAGCGAGCGGCGTTCGTGTCTTCCGCGGGAGATTCCACACGACATGCGGATGCGGCGTGAATCCGTCCGAGTCGGGGCCGGCTGGCGGGCATCGGCTACGATCACGCGGAGGGCGGTTAGCTCAGCTGGACAGAGCGCCTCGTTTACACCGAGGAGGTCGGGGGTTCGAGCCCCTCACCGCCCACCATTCGAGGGGGTGACATCGTGGCCATCCGACCACGGATCCTGGGCGCCGCCGTCGCGTTGAGCCTCGTCGCGTGCGCCCTGCAGCAAACCGATGTGACCGCCGACGCGCAATGCGGCTTCCCCGACGGGACCGCGCTCTCGTTCGCCGGCGAGGGCTCGCTGCGGGAGCTGGGGCTGCATCGGACCCTGGACGATCGGGGCATGGTCTACATCTCGCGCGACCCGATCGTGCCCATCGACGTGGCCAGGGACGTCCCGGTCGCGCCGGCGCGCCTGTACTGCATCGTCTTCCCCGAGTCGGAAGGCATCCGGCCGCACGTCGGTCCGCTTCCCGATGGCTGGACCCTCCCCGGCGAGGGCGGCGCGGGAGTCGGCGATGACGGAAGGGGACCGATGGCACTGGCTCGACCACCCGCCTGCTAGCATCCTCGGTGTCAACGCCCGAGCGCGAGGAACACGCCGATGCCACTCTGGGGCTGGATCCTCCTGGCGGCGATCGCCATCGTCGTCCTCTTCGTCATCTTCACGTACAACGGCCTGGTCCGCCTGCGGAACATGGTCGACGAGGCGTGGAACCAGATCAGCGTGCAGCTGAAGCGGCGGCACGACCTGATCCCGAACCTCGTCAACGCCGTCAAGGGCTACATGGAGTTCGAGCAGGAGACGCTCACCCGCGTCATCGAGGCGCGCAACGCCGCGGTGGGCGCCACCGATCGCGGTCCGGCGGCCGCGGGTGAGGCGGGAGCCGCCGAGAACGTCCTGACCGGCGCCCTGCGACAGCTGTTCGCCCTGATGGAGAACTATCCGCAGCTCAAGGCCAACGAGAACGTCATGCAGCTCCAGGAAGAGCTGACGACGACCGAGAACCAGATCGCCTTCAGCCGTCAGCACTACAACGCGACGGTGCGGGAGTTCAACACCTCGATCCAGACGTTCCCGAACAACACGATCGCGGGCATGTTCGGCTTCCGCGAGCGCGACTACTTCCAGATCGCGGAGTCGGATACGGCGGTCCCCCAGGTCGACCTCCAGCTGAGCTGAGCCGATGACCGCCGAGGGGCGGCCGCTGGCGACGACGTTCTACCGCGAGATCGATCGCAACCGGCGGCGCAGCTGGGTGCTCGTCGTCGCCGTGGCGATCGTTCTCGGCGTGTTCGGCGGTGTCATCGGCTTCGCGACCGGCATCGACTGGTTCGGCGTCGTGCTGGCCGTCGCCATCGCGGCCGTCATGACCGTGGGCTCGTACTTCGGCGGCGACGCGCTGGTGATGGCGACCAGCGCGGCCCGCGAGGTCGACACCTCGCAGCCGGCGGAGAAGTACCGGCAACTGGTCAACGTCGTCGAGGAGATGCGGCTGGCCGGCGGACTGCCGCGGCCACGGGTCTGGGTCATCGACGATTCGGCGCCGAACGCCTTCGCCACCGGGCGCGACGCGCAGCACGCGAGCATCGCCGTCACCACGGGCCTGCTCGACAAGCTGGATCGGGAGCAGCTCCAGGGCGTCATCGGCCACGAGATGAGCCACATCGGCAACCTGGACATCCGCTTCACCCTGCTGGTCGGGGTGCTGGTCGGCAGCATCGCGCTGCTGGCCGATTGGTTCCTGCGCTTCACCTTCTGGGGCGGTGGCCGGCGCGGCGGGAGCGGCAATGACCGGGGCGGAGGGGGCGGGGGAGCGGCGCTCCTCTTCGTCCTGGCCCTGGTGCTGGCCGTCCTGGCGCCACTGATCGCGCGGATCATCCAGGCCGCCGTCAGCCGCAGCCGCGAGTCGCTGGCCGATGCGAGTGCCGTCGAGCTGACGCGCAACCCGGTCGCCCTCGCTCGCGCGCTGCGCACGATCGCGGACGATCGGGAGGTGCTCGAGGTCGCCAACCGGGCGACGCAGCACCTGTACATCGTGAACCCGATCAAGAGCTTCGAGGAGCGGGCCAAGTCCCTGTGGGACACGCACCCGCCGATCGGCGAGCGCATCCGCGCCCTGGAGGCCATGGGCGCCCAGGCGGGCATCACCCGCTGACGCGCGGCGCGGTTGCGAGCCGGTAGTCGCATCGGTATCCTTGCGTCCGCCTGGAGCGGTACCGCGACGGGAGCTGAGGGAGCCTCAGCGACGATCGGCGCCGAGGTAGCTCAGTTGGTAGAGCACGGGACTGAAAATCCCGGTGTCGCCAGTTCGATCCTGGCCCTCGGCACCAACGACGCGGTATCATTGGCGGCAACAAGCGGGCGGAAGTGGCTCAGTTGGTAGAGCATCACCTTGCCAAGGTGAGGGTCGCGGGTTCGAGTCCCGTCTTCCGCTCCATTTTCATGTCCGGCTGGTTCGGGTCGCTGTCGACCTGCTAGCGTGAGACGAGGCGATGCCCCGTCGTCTAGTGGTAGGACAGCGGACTTTGGATCCGTGAACCGAGGTTCGAATCCTCGCGGGGCAGCCAGCCGTATAGATCGGTGGCGACGTGCCCGAGTGGTTCAGGGAGCGGTCTGCAAAACCGCGTACACGGGTTCGATTCCCGTCGTCGCCTCCAGCATCCCCAGGGGGCATTTGATGCGGGTCGGATCGCAAGCTCGGAGCGATCCGGCCCGTCTTCCCCTCACCGATGCAGCAGCAGCGCCTCGAGGCGGGGGAGCACCAGCTCCAGCGTGACGATGGTGGCCGCGGCGAAGCCGAGGGCCAGCACGACGACCCAGCCCGCGGCGTCCAGGTCGCCCCGTCCCGATCTCAGCGTCCGGCCGACGACGAGGCCGATGAAGCCTGCGGCGGCCAGGAAGAGGCACAGGATCAGCGTCAGCGCGAGCGGGCTCACCCCGGCATCGTACGCGTCGTGCGCCGGTACCATTGCCCCGCGGTCCCGGAGCCGATATAGTCCGCGCGACGTTATTACCCGAGCAGAGGGGGAGTGCCCGCCGTCCGGCGCCGTCGCGCGCCGTTTCTCCTCGACGACCCATCGCCGGTGCCTCGTGCCCGGCGTCCGGCCGACGAACGCCCAGACAGCTGCCCGCTGTGCCCGCCCGGACCCCACGACCGTGCGTCCTCGTGCAGCCTCCTGCGCCCAGGGAGGATCTGATTGCGGCCCCGCCCCACCGTGAACAGAAGGGACGCCAGAACGGTCATGTTTCGCCCCAGGTCTCTTTCGCCCATCGTAGCGATGGGCCTCCTGCTGGCCGCGTGCGGCGGCCAGACGCCGGCAGTATCCACGTCGGCGAGCACCGCAGCATCGGCCTCCGCGGCCGCCAGTGAATCGGCATCGGGCGCCGTCTCGAGCCTCGACGCCGTCAAGACGGCCACCATCCAGATCGAGGCCGAGGGGACCTTCCAGGACCCCGAGGTCGGCACGGTCTACAACGCCGCCGGTCGTGGGTCCGGCTTCATCATCGATCCGTCCGGGATCGCGGTCACCAACAACCACGTCGTCACGGGCTCGGCCCTGCTGAAGGTGTGGGTCGGTGGCGAGAGCGAGCCGCGCAACGCCAAGGTCCTCGGCGTCAGCGAGTGCTCCGACCTCGCGGTCATCGACATCGACGGCGACGGCTATCCGTTCCTCGACTGGTATGGCGGCGACGTCTCCACCGGCCTGGACGTGTACGCCGCCGGCTTCCCGCTGGGCGACCCCGAGTTCACCCTGACGCGTGGGATCGTCAGCAAGGAGAACGCGGACGGCGAGACCTCGTGGGCCAGCGTCGACGCGGTGGTCGAGCACGACGCCACCATCAATCCCGGCAACTCGGGCGGTCCGCTGGTGACGGCCGATGGCGAGGTCGTTGGCGTCAACTACGCCGGCGCCAGCGAGACGAACCAGTACTACGCGATCAACGGCACGGCGGCGCAGGACGTCGTGGCGCAGCTCCAGGCCGGCGACGACGTCCAGTCCATCGGCGTCAACGGCCAGGCCGTCAACGATGGCGAGACCATCAGCGGCATCTGGGTTTCGTCGGTCAAGTCCGGCTCGCCGGCCGACGCGGCCGGCGTCCAGGGCGGTGACATCATCACCACCATGGAGGGCCTCGTCCTCTCCACGGACGGCACGATGTCCGACTATTGCGACATCCTGCGCAGCCACGAGGCCGACGACACCCTCGCGATCGAGGTGCTGCGCTTCGCCTCCGAGGAGGTGCTCGAGGGCCAGCTCAACGGCCGTGCGCTCGAGACCAGCTTCAGCTTCGCGCAGGAGCTCGGCGACGAGGTCGACCAGAACGGCGGCGGCGGTGGCTCGACCGGCTACTCCGACTTCGTGGAGGTCCAGGACGACAGCGGCACCATCGGCATGGTGGTGCCGGCCGAGTGGGCGGAGGTCGACGGTTCGGCCTGGATCGCCGGTGAGTCGAACGTCGGCCCCGCCATCATCGCCACCACCAGCATGGACGGCTGGAACAACGGCTGGGACGTGCCGGGCATCTTCTTCGGTGCCTCGTCGTCCCTGCGGTCGTCGTACGACGTCAACGCCATGCTCGACGCGAACGACTTCTCCGACACCTGCACCTACGAGTCGCGCAGCGACTACGAGGACCCGCTGTACACGGGGGCGTACGACGTCTACCGCGACTGTGGCGGCAGCTCGAACACCTTCGTGGTGCTCGCGGCCGAGCCGGAGGACGGCTCGTTCATCATGCTGCTGCAGGTGGTCCTGGTCAGCGAGGCCGATGCCCAGGCGCTCGACCAGATCCTGAACACCTTCCAGGTGATCGGGTCGCTGTAGGGTCCAGAGCCCATCGAAAGGCCCGCCCGGGATCCTCCCGGGCGGGCCTTCTTCGTGTCCGCCGCGCCGTGGGTCACGGCGCATCGGTCATGGCGCTTCGATCTGGCCGGGTTCCGGGACCGGGATGAACGGATCGGACGGCGGGATGGGCGGGGGAGCGACCGCTGGAGCCGCCGAGCGCTGCGCCCCCGTGGTGGCGCTCACGCCGTCCTGCGCGATGGCCGTGGTGGCCGCCAGCGACGTCGCCTCGGCCGTCCACGGACCGTCGAGGGCGACCCAGTAGCCGGCCAGCGGACCGTCCACGACCAGGCCCGCACGCTGGCCGTTGATGCGGGCCGAGCTGCCGTAGCGCCACGAGGCGGACGAGCTCGGAGCGGTGAGGGTCTGGACGATGGTTCCGTCGTCGTTGAACCGGTAGCCCGTCACGTCGCCCGCAGGCACCGTGAAGGCGCGGCCCCAGAGGAAGTCGTAGCGGTCGACGAATCCGCGCACGAAGGCGGCGGGACCCTCCCGCACCCAGGTGCCGGCGAGCGGCCCCTCGGTGAGGTACATGCGCACCCCGGCACCCGGCTTCACCCACCCGTACGGCACGTTGCGCTGGGCGTAGGCGACCTCGGTCGGCTCACCCACGACCGTGCTGGCGGCTGCCGACTCCGTTCCCGCGCTGTCGAAGGTCGACCCGGTGTGCGTGCCCGGCATCAGGATCACGGTGCCGGAGTCCTTGAAGTAGGGCGTATCGGCCACGAAGGCGTCGGCCATGCGGGCGAACTCCTCGTCGCGGGTGTACCGGAACAGCTGCACCATCTGGTTGGTGACGACCAGGTGGTAGTCGCTGTTGACGACGTTCCGATCGAGGCAGCTCTGCGCGATGCAGTAGCGCATGACCCCACCGGGGATGCGCACGACGCTGAGCGCCCGCTTCGACGTCGTGAGGCCGGCCACGATCAGCTGCTGCGCCTCCGTGCTGCCGGTGAGCCGCCAGTAGTCGTAGAGGCCGTAGATGGCCCAGTTGTGGCCGTTGTAGGTGTGGTCGTTCGGCGTCCACGGGTAGAGCTCGAACCAGAGCAACCCGTTGTCGGTCGACGTGACCCACGGGCCGCCGGAGTCGCGCCCGACCAGGAAGGACGCGTAGGTCTCGTTCGCGGCCTGGAGCCAGCGCGCGTCGTGCGTCAGCTGATAGAGCCGCACGAAGCCGCTCAGGGCGATGCCCTGCGCCATCCCGGAATACCACGGGGCTCGCATGGTTCCGCGCCCGTGGAGGTAGAAGTCGAAGCCGTAGGGGAAGAAGATCGCGCCCTGGTGCCGCACCGCGCGCTCGAGCAGGCGGTTGGCGTTGGCGATGGCCAGGTCCAGGTACTCCTGCTTCGGATCCAGCCGGTAGTTGCGCAGCATGTTCACCACGTACTGCGCCTGCCCGACGGGATGGTCGACCCACGTTCCGTTGAAGTTCCACTTGTAGACGCCGTTCTCGAGCTGCCCGTAGGGCGGCACGATGGTGTCGCCGTTGTAGGCGAGGTAGGCGTCGGGGACGTCCTGGAGCGAGAAGGGATCCCAGCGGAACGCGTGCGGACCGATGAGGGTCAACCCGCTGGCGGCGACCGCCTGGTCGACCACCGCATCGCTGAGGACGGTCGGACCACCGAGCACCACCGTGTGGTTGGGGCGCAGCCTGGTGATCTCGGCGGTCGTCGCCGATGGCAGCCCTGCCGCGGTCGACAGCAGCAGCGGGCCTCGCGTCCGGGCAGCGGCCGGGACGGCGGCGACCGCATCGGCGAAGCCGAGGCCGGTGGCGATGTGGACCGATCCGGCCGACGAGAAGGCCGCGCGGCTGATGGCTGCCGCGGTGCCGAAGCGATCGGCGCCCCAGAGCCGGGTGGCGCCACCGAGCGCCATGGCGTTCAGCTCCGCCAGCACGCCGTCGCTCACGATCGCCGAGCCGCCGGCGACGACGATGCGCTGGGGCCGGAGCCGGCTGAGCTCCGCCCGGACGGCGTCCGGGATGGTCGTGGTGTTGACCAGGAGCAGCGGGCCGCCCTGGGCGGCGGCCGCGGCGCCGGCGGTCAGCGCGTCGGGAAAGGTGCGCCCGGTCGCGACGTACGCCACCGGCACGCCCGGGGCGAAGGTGCGGCTGATGGCGACGGCGGTCTCGTAGCGGTCCTGGCCGTAGAGGCGTGACGTCGGCGCGTAGGTGCCCAATGCCGCCGCGACGCCCTCGGAGACGACGCCGGGCCCGCCCAGCACGACGATCGATCTGGGTTGCAGCCGGGCGAGGGCGGCGCGCGTGGGGTCGGGCAGGCGGGAGGTGGTCGCCAGCAGGATCGGAGCGCCGCGCATGGCGGCGGCGGGACCGCCGGCCAGCGAGTCCGGGAAATTCTGGCCGGTCGCGACGAAGACCACGGGCAGGCCCGGCGCGAAGTCCTCGCTGACGGCGGCCGCCGTTGCGTAGCGGTCCGCGCCGTAGGTTCGTTCGATGGTCGCGTCCGAGGCTCGTGCCGGCGCAACGGGAGCGAGCGAACCGGCGAGGACGACGACGATGAGCAGCGCGCGAGCCAGGCGACGGCGCGCCTCCCCCCGGTGAGGCATGTGGATTCCCCTCTGTGCCTGGATGTGGTTACCGGGTCCACCATAGCGCGGGAACGGGGGACTGCCATGGGACTTATGGCACCAAGTCAGATCGGCAACGCGGCGGCACGCCCGCTGCATGGAGGCGATGCATGACCAATCGCGACGATCCGCCGACGCCACCGGACTCGCTTGGCGGCAAGCTCCACGAGCTGTTCGAGGACGACGACGAAACGTCGTCCGACGACACCACCTCGGACGACTCCGACCTGGTGGACCCGCTGCCGAAACGCCCGACCGATCCGCCCTTCTAGCGCCGTCCGCCGCTCGTCCTGTGGCGGGCGAGGGGCCGGCGGTCGGCTACGCTGTGTCGGCGCGTCCGGCGCCGGAGTGGCGGAATGGCAGACGCAGCCGGCTTAAACCCGGCGGCCGCAAGGCGTGGGGGTTCGAGTCCCTCCTCCGGTACCAACCCTCAGGCCGAGGGCGGGTCGTCCTCGATGGGCTGCATGGCCCGCTCGCCGGGTGGGTCCTCGCCCGGTTGCGCGACGCGGGGATCGGCGTAGTCGGACGGATCCGGCTCGGTGCCCGACTGGACGGGATGTCGGTCTTCGGGAGCCTTGCCGGCGTGGCGCTCGTAGTCGTCGGTCATGTCGGCGCTGAGGCACATGGCGTGCCGGCGCGGCGCCCAGGGACGTCAGCGCCGCCCGAAGAGGCCCCGCCGCTGCTGCCGGGGCTCGCCGGCCGGCGCCATCTCGACGCCGATGACGGCCTGGGCCACGCGCCGCAGCGCGAGCGACGTCGGCGAGCCGGGGCGGCCCATGACCAGCGGCACGCCCTCGTTCACCGAGCGGATCATCTCGACCTCGGTGTACGGGATCTCGGCGGCCGGCTTGGTCCGGAGCAGGTTCTCGACGTCGCGCGTCTTCAGCAGCTCCTTGGGGAAGACGTGGTTCACCACGATGTTCGTCCGCGCCTGGAGGGGCGTCGTCTCGGCCAGGAACGCCAGCAGGAGGCTCATGGCACGCAACGCCGCGATCTCCGGGAAGAGGACGAAGACGTGCGCGTCGGACTGCTCCAGGACCCACAGGGCGCGCGGATCGAGGCGGCTGCCGAGGTCGACCACGATGTGGTCGAAGCCGGATCGGAGCACCTCGACGATGCGCTGGAGCTGGTCGAGGGTGACCCGGAAGTCGGCCTCCGGCCGCGCCGGTGCGGCCAGGACGGCGAGGCCCGACTCGTGGATGGTGAGGTAGCTTCGCGCCAGCTCGGGATCCGCCAGCGCCTGCTCGTCGCTGGCCAGGCCGGCGATGTCGTACCGCGGGGTGACGTTGAGGTGCGTCGCGACCTGTCCGAACTGCAGGTCGAGGTCGATCAGCAGGACGCGCGAGGCGGGCAGCGCCGACGCGCCGGACGCGGCACCGGCCTGCGGAACCGGCGCACCGCCCGCCAACAGGACCGCGACGTTGACGGCCAGCGTCGTCGTGCCGACGCCACCCTTGGGGCTGAAGAAGGCGATGAGCTCGGCGGAGCTGCCGCGCGCCGACACCTCGGGCCGGACCCGGCCGGCGCGGATGAGCAGCGCCATGACCCGCCCCTCCAGCTCGTTGCGGGAGAAGGACGCGGGCACGACGTCGTCGGCGCCGGCCTCGAGGAACGCGATGCGCGCTTCCACGTCGTGGGCCGGCGCGACGACCAGGACCGGGGTGATGCTGCCGCTGCCGCTCGCCGTGCGCAGCGACCCGATGGCGCCGGACGCGGCGAGGCCTTCGGCGACCACCAGGTCCGGCGGCGTGCCGCGCATGGCGGCGACGGCATCGGCGGGAGTGCCGACGGACGTGATCGAGTAGCCGGCACCGCCGAGCGCGGCCTCGAGCTCGGATCGCAGCTCGGAGCCGCGCGCGACGATGAGGATCGGGTTCGAGGGCATCACGCTCGCTCTGCGGGTCGGGTGGGCCGCAGTATACGGTCCGGCGTGGCGGGTGGCGCCGAGCGCCCCCGAGGGCTATACTGCCGCTCGCGCCTCCGGCACCGGGGGCGTGGTTTCTGT
Source organism: Candidatus Limnocylindria bacterium (assembly GCA_035700865.1). GTDB lineage: Bacteria > Chloroflexota > Limnocylindria > QHBO01 > QHBO01 > JACDBZ01. Next base: position 17,192 of record DASSOH010000024.1, read on the forward strand.
CAGTCGAAGAACCGCCTTTCCGCCGCGCGACGCCCGCCCGGGCGCCAGCGCCGCAACCCCAGAGAGAGGAGACACGACGCATATGCGCCGTTACGAGCTCATGCTCCTGCTCCGCCCCGACCTCGAGGACGATGCCCTCCAGTCGGCGGTCGAGAAGGTCACCCGCGCCATCGTCAACGCCGGCGGCAGCCTCACCAAGGTCTCGCCGTGGGGCAAGCGCCGCCTCGCGTACGACATCAAGCACTACCGCGACGCGAGCTATTTCCTGATCCACTTCGACATCGAGCCCGCCGCGATCCGCGAGCTCGAGCGCGGCATGCAGATCAGCGAGGACATCCTGCGCCATCTCGTGACCGTCCTCGAGGATCGCGGGCCGGCTGAGGAGCTGGCGCCGGCGGCGACGCCACGCGGCGCGACCGGTGGCACCGCCGACGAGGACGTCGAGGAGGCCGATGGGGCCGAGGAGGCCACGGAGGCCGGTGCCGACGCGGACGACGAGACGTCGGAGGACACCTCGGACGATACTTCCGAGGATCAGGAGGCGGACGCCGAGCAGGCCGCCGATGCGGACGCCGCCCCGGCGCCCGACGAGGAGCGCGGCGAGGGCTGACCGCCCGGAGCCGATGGAGGAGCCGCGATGACGCTCAACAAGATGATGATCATCGGCAATCTCGGCGCCGATCCCGAGCTGCGCTACACGCCCAGCGGGAAGGCCGTCACCGACCTGCGGGTTGCCGTCAACAACAACCAGCGCGGCCCGGACGGGGAGTGGGTCGAGGAGACCCTCTGGTTCCGCGTCAGCGTCTGGGAGCAGCAGGCCGAGCGGCTCGCCGAGCAGCTGCGCAAGGGCAACAAGGTCTACGCCGAGGGCCAGCTGCGCGTTCGCGAGTTCGAGGGTCGCGACGGCGAGAAGCGCCAGTCCCTGGAGCTCGCCTTCGCCCGTGTCGTCAACCTCGAGCGCCGCAGTCGCGAGGACGGCGAGGGCGGCGGCTCCTACGGTGACGCCCCGCCGTCGGTTCGCCCGCGCGGAGCGCAGCAGCGACCGGGATCGTCGCCGGGCGACGAGATGGACGTCGACGACATCCCCTTCTAGATCACGAGGACCGATTCCATGGCAAGCCCCCGTTCCCGCCGCGAGACGGCGGACTACTACCGAGATCGCCGGCGTCGCAAGGTCTGCAACTTCTGCGTCGACAAGGCCGAGAGCATCGACTACAAGGAGGTCAACCGCCTCCGCCGCTACCTGAGCGAGCGCGCGAAGATCGAGCCGCGTCGCAAGACGGGCACCTGCGCGCGTCACCAGCGGATGCTGACCACCGCGCTGAAGCGGGCCCGTCAGGTGGCGCTGCTGCCGTACGCGCCACAGCACCTCCGCCCCTGATCGACCGATGAGCCGGGCCGCCTCGCTGGCGGCCCGATCGGTTCCCGCACGTGCTGACCGCCCTCCTCCTCTTCCTCGGCGGCCTGGGTGCCGGCGTCTTCGGATCGCTCCTCGGGCTGGGCGGCGGCATCCTCCTGGTGCCGCTGCTCACCGTCGGCTTCGGCTACTCGATCGTGAGCGCGGTGGGCACCAGCCTGGTGTGCGTGGTCGCGACGTCCGCTGGCGCCGCATCCCGCTACGTCCGCACCGGCCAGGCGGACGTGCGGCTCGGCATCACCCTGGAGGTGGCGACCGCGACCGGCGCGCTGGCCGGCGGCTTCGTTGCCGGCATCATCCCGGAGCGGCTGCTGGCGGGCTTCTTCGCGCTCCTGCTGCTGTACACCGCCTACACCCTGGGCCGGCGCGCCTTGGCGCCGACGCCCGCCGGCACCGCGCCCGAGGCGCGCTCGTGGGCCCGAGCGGGCGAGGAGGCGCCGGCGTATCGCACCACGCGGCTGCCGGCCGCGATGGCCGGGTCGCTGGGAGCGGGCGTCATCTCGGCCCTGCTGGGCATCGGCGGCGGGATCGTGAAGGTGCCGATCGTCCACCTGGTGATGGGCGCCCCCATGCACGTCTCGGTCGCCACCAGCAACTTCATCATCGGGGTGACCGCCGCGACCGGCGCCTACGTCTACCTGTTCCGCGGCGAGATCAGCCCGGCCGTGGCCGGGCCGGTCGTGCTCGGCGTGGCGCTGGGGGCGGCCGCCGGCGCGCGGATCTCGGGTCGCGTCAGCGGACGGTGGCTGTCATTCGTGTTCCTGGCGGTCCTGCTGTTCACCGCCTTCCAGATGGCGCAGCGCGCGCTGGGTGCCGCATGAGCGCCCCGACCACGGCACCCGATGTCGCGCCGGCGGGTGGTCCACTGCGTCGATGGGTGTCGACCGTCCTGACCATCGGCGTGTGGAGCGCCGTCGCCCTCGTGGCCGTCGGGATCGGCTGGGCGGTGCTGGCCGGCCGCTCCCTGGAGCTGGCGCCGGGGTCGCTGCTGGACGAGCTGACGGCCGGGGAGCCGGGGAGCGTGGTGCTGCTGGGCATCCTGCTGCTGGTGCTGACGCCGGTGGCGCAGCTGGTGGCCGCCGTGGCGGCCTTCGCGCGCAACCGTGAGCGGGGCTACGTGATCGTGACGCTCGTCGTCCTGGGTGTGCTCGTCTTCAGCCTGGTCCTGGCCGCCCTCACCGGCGGGGGCCCCGAGTCGGCGGCCGGCGTCCTCGTTTGACGCGGGCGCCCGGGGTCGGCGACACTCCACCGGCCCGAGGGGGAGTACCCCTGACAGGTGTCATCGTCAGGACGGCGGGATGGATCCCGTCCGGTGGCACCGGCCGATCGCAATGGTCGGGAGAGACCTTCGGCGATCGGTAGGAGGCTGCACTGGTGCCCGAACTCGTTTCGTGGTCGATCTTCGCGATCGCCATCTTCGGCCTGCTCGCCCTGGACCTGTTCGTCTTCCACCGCGAGGCGAAGCCGGTCGGCATGCGCGAGGCGTCCGTCTGGGTCACCGTGTGGGTGTGCCTGGGCCTCGCGTTCGGGGCGTTCATCTTCCTGACGCGCGGGGCGACCAGCGGCGGTGAGTACCTGGCCGGGTACCTCATCGAGTACTCGCTCTCGATGGACAACGTCTTCGTCTTCGCCGTGCTCTTCGCGTACTTCGCCGTCCCGGCGCAGTACCAGCATCGGCTGCTCTTCTGGGGCGTCATCGGCGCGATCGTCTTCCGCGCCGTGTTCATCGTCGCCGGCACGGCGCTGCTGGAGGCGTTCCACGTCGTCATCTACGTCTTCGGCGCGCTGCTGCTCGTGACGGCCTGGCGCATGGTGACCGCCGGGACCGAGAACGTGGACCCCAACGCCAACCCGTTCCTGCGCCTGATGCGCCGTGTCATCCCGGTGACCGAGGACTACCAGGGCCAGCGCTTCTTCGTCCGTCGTGGCGGCCGGCTGTGGGCCACGCCGCTGTTCGCGGCGCTGGTGGTGATCGAGTCGAGCGACATCATGTTCGCCATCGACAGCGTCCCGGCCATCCTCTCGATCACGACCGACACCTTCATCGTCTTCACCTCGAACGCGTTCGCCATCATGGGCCTCAGGTCGCTGTACTTCCTGCTGGCCGGGCTGATCGATCGGTTCGAGTACCTGAAGTACGGCCTGGCGGCGCTGCTGGCCTTCGCCGGCGTGAAGATGCTGCTCAGCGACGTGGTGCACCTGGACGTCTGGGTCTCACTGGGCATCATCGTCGCCATCCTGGCCAGCTCGATCGTGATCTCGCTGATGGCGACCCGAACGGTCGGGCGGGCGTAGCCCAGCCGATGGACGTCGTCCTGCTGGTCGTCGCGCTCGGCGTGATCCTCGGTTCCGCCGAGCTGTTCACCAACGGGATCGAGTGGTTCGGTCACAAGCTCGACCTGGCCGAAGGAGCGGTGGGCAGCGTGCTGGCGGCCGTCGCCACGGCCATGCCGGAGACGCTGATCCCGACCATCGCCATCGTGGGGCCGGCGCTGAGCGGTCGGGATCCGCAGGCGTCACACGAGATCGGCGTCGGCGCCATCCTGGGCGCCCCGTTCATGCTGTCGACGGTCGCCATGTTCGTGACCGGCGCGGCCGTCCTCGCCTTCGCGCGTCGCGGCCGGCGGACGGAGGCGATGGACGTCTCGACCCCGGTGCTCGGGCGCGACATCAGCTTCTTCGTCATCGGGTATGCCATCGCCATCGGGACGGCGTTCCTGCCCGCGGACCCGTGGATCCGGTGGCCGGTCGCGGCCCTGCTGCTCGGGATGTACCTGTACTACGTGCGGCTCCACTTCGCCGACGAGCGCGAGGAAGGCGACGCCTCCGACCTGAACCGCCTGCACGCCACGCGGCTGCCGGGCGTCCGGCGAGGAAGCGCCATCGAGGTCCGTCTCCTGCCGGACGACGCCGATGAGCGGGATCACCTCTCGGTGGCCACCCACCACGAGCCCCGGATGCGGGTCATCGTCGGCCAGGTGGTGGCGGCCATGGTGCTGATCGTGGTCGGGGCGCAGGTCTTCGTCGGCTCGGTCGACCGCATCGCCACCGCGATCAGCTTCGACCGCACCATCCTGGCGCTGATCATTGCCCCCATCGCGACCGAGCTGCCCGAGAAGTTCAACAGCGTGCTCTGGGTGCGCAACGGGAAGGACACGCTGGCGATGGGCAACATCACCGGCGCCATGGTGTTCCAGTCGTGCATCCCGACCGTGCTCGGCCTGCTGTTCACCGCCTGGACGTTCACGCCGGAGAACGCCATCGGCTTCGCCTCCGCGGGGGTCGCCTTCGTGGCCGTGGCGCTGATCTTCGGCACCATGCTGCGCACCGGCCGCCTCTCCGCGAAGGTGCTGCTGCTGGGCGGCCCGCTGTACCTGGTGTACCTCTGGCTGGCCCTGGCGAGCCCGCTGGGTGGCGCCGCCATCGGTGCCTGAGCGGTCGGCGCGCGCCGCGCGACCGGAGGACCATCGGCCCGTCCGGGAGGCCGGATGGCAGGCGGGCGACCGAGCGACCGTCGGTATACTTCTTGCGCTCGCTGTCCGTCGATGGCGCGTGCGACGACCGCCGTCCGACCCGACGACAAGGAGGCCAGAGTGCTGAAGCAGGAACCCCGACCCCAGCCGGCGTCGGTGGAATCCACGACCGAGCTGTGGGCGTTCTTCCGGGGCGAATTCGTCCCGCTGCGCGAAGCGAACATCAACGTCATGACCCACGGCTTCAACTACGGGACGGGCGTCTTCGAGGGGATCCGCGCCTACTGGAACGGCGACGAGGAGCAGCTCTTCGCGCTGGAGCTGATCGCGCACTACGAGCGCATCCGGAACTCGGCGCGGCTGCTGATGATGGACGTCAAGCAGTCGGCGCAGGAGCTGGCCGACATCACCGTCGAGCTGCTCCGCCGCGACGGGCTGCGCGAGGACGTCTACATCCGGCCCATCGTCTACAAGAGCTCCGAGACGATCGGCGTGCGCCTCCACAACCTCGACTCCGAGATCACGATCTTCGGCGTGCCCTTCGGCCAGTACATCGACACCGAGGGCGGCGTCCGCGCCCAGGTCTCCAGCTGGCGCCGGACCGATGACAACGCCGTCCCGGCCCGCGGCAAGATCACCGGCGCCTACGTCAACTCCGCCCTGGCCAAGAGCGAGGCCCAGCTCAACGGCTACGACGAGGCGATCGTGCTGACCGCCGACGGCCACGTCAGCGAGGGCAGCGCCGAGAACATCTTCCTGATCAAGGACCGGACCCTCGTCACGCCGGCCGCCACCGACAACATCCTGGAGGGCATCACCAGGCGTCGCCTGATCGAGATCGCCCGGACCCGTCTGGAGCTGCCGGTCGTCGAGCGCAGCGTGGACCGGACGGAGCTGTACGCCGCCGACGAGATCTTCCTGTGCGGCACCGGCGCGCAGATCAGCCCGGTGATCGAGGTGGACCGCCGCGCCGTGGGAAGCGGCCGGCCCGGCACGATCACGCGCGAGCTGTCGCGCATCTACTTCGACGCGGTGCGCGGGAAGGTCCCCGAGTACCGCGAGTGGCTGACGCCGGTCTACTAGGAGAAGCGGCGCGGCGGGATCGGCGTCGTCGCTGACCGGTCCGCGGCCGGCCAGGTGAGGATGACGAACGCCGAACCCCGCGATCGGTACCACGCACTCGGACGGCTGCTCGAGATGGTGCCTGGCACCATCTCGTGGGCCGTCCTCATCCTGCCCATCTGGCTGAGCTTCAGCTACCCGTGGCTGGTCGCCTACTTCGTCCTCAGCTTCGACTTCTACTGGTTGTGCCGGGCGCTGTGGTTCAGCGCCGCGGTGATCGTGGCCTACCGGCGCATCCGCCGGGTGGGCCGGGTCGACTGGATGGACCGCCTCGGGCGGCTCGAGCGGCTGCTGACCGAGCAGCGGAGCCACGGGCCGATCGCGCCCGAGCAGCGATCTCGCGCGGCGCTGGGGATCTCGCTCACGGGCCGCGTGACGGCCGACGAGCGGCGGTCGGCGCGAGAGGAGCTCGACGACCGCCGCCTGGTCCACGCGCTGCCGGATGACCCGCCGCGCGTCGACGAGATCACTCACCTGGCGCTGATCCCGACCTACACCGAGTCGCTCGAGAAGCTGCGCCACACCGTGCGCGCGCTGGCCGAGGCGGCGTGGCCGAAGGAGCGGAAGATCTGCGCCATCATCACCCGCGAGACCGACGCGGGCGGCCGCGACAACGTCGCGCGGCTGCGCGAGGAGTTCGGCGACGCCTTCGCCGAGTTCATCCACATCCTGGACCCGCTCGAACCGGGCATCGTCGTCGGCAAGTCGAGCGCCATGGCATGGGGTGGGCGCTACCTGTATCGGCTGCTGGTGCGCGAGCGGGGGATGGATCCTCGACGCATCCTGGTCACCGACCTGGACGCCGACTACCGGGTGCACCCCCAGTACTTCGCCTACCTGACCTGGGCTCACCTGACCGATCCGAACCGCGAGACGCAGCTCTACCAGCCGATCCCGTACTTCCACAACAACCTGTGGGAGGCACCGGTGCTGCAGCGGCTGTTCGCCGCCGTGCTGACCCAGCTCCAGATGTGGCGCAGCGTGCTGCCGGAGAAGCTGCAGAGCTTCGGCTCGTACTCGACCACGCTGCACCTGGTGCACGACGTCGGGTACTGGGCCACCGACGCCATCCCCGAGGACAGCCGCTTCTACTGGAAGAGCTACTTCCGGTACGGCGACCGGTTCCGCGCGGTGCCGCTGTTCATGCCGATCTACGGCGACGCCGTCCGCGCTCGCGGCTACTGGCGCAGCATGGCGGAGCAGTACCTGCAGGCCCGTCGCTGGGCGTGGGGCGTGACGGACATCCCGTACGTCATCGAGAACGCGCTGAACCACCCGGAGATCCCGTTCTGGTCGCGCTTCTGGCGGATCCTGAACCTGTTCGGCGAGCACATCAACTGGGCGATCGCGCCATTCGTCGTGATGTTCGGGGCGACCGTCCCCCTGCTGATCAACCCCGCCTTCGGCGAGACGACGCTCGGCCAGAACCTGCCGCTGTTCGCGAGCGTGATGCTCACCATCGCGCTCGTCAGCCTCTTCGTCCTCATCGTCGTCGAGCACCGGATCGTGCCGCCGCGCCCCGCGGAGTGGGGTCCAGTCCAGCGCATCGTGAGCTACGTCCAGTGGCTGGGGCTGCCGTTCGTCGGCATCTTCTTCAGCAACCTGCCGGCGCTCGACGCCCAGACGCGCCTGCTGACCGGTCGGTACCTGGAGTACCGGGTCACCGAGAAGGCCTGACCCGATGACCGATCGCGTGCCCCCCATCGCCCGCGTGCGGCTGGCCCGTTCGCTCCCGCGCCTGCTCGCGCTGCCGGCCGTCCTGCTGCTGCTTGGCGCGGGCGTCGCGGTCATCGGGCTGCTCCTGCTGCCGATGCCGGCCGGCGGCATCGTGGCCGTCGCCGCGGCCGTGCTCGTCCTCGTCGGCGCCTGGTGGGCCATCCGCATGCTCAGCGTTCGCCTGGACGTCGAGGAGGCGGCGGTCCACCTGCACTGGCTGGGCGGCGAGCGTCGCTACGTGCTGACGCCCGGGCCCGTGACGCGCGTCCGCTTCCGCGGCGACAACGCCTCGACGCTTCGGGCCCGCAGCTCGTGGCTTGGGTGGCAGCTGGGCGCCGCCACGCTGCGGGACGAAGAGGACATCCAGGTCATCCGGCTGGCGCCGACCGCGACCGCCATCCTGGTGCCGACCGAGGACGGCCGCCTGGCCATCGCCGCGGCCGACGAGGAGCAGCTGCTCGACGCGCTCACCGAGGCGGCACGCGCCCGGCAGCGCCTGGAGGCGGTGGCGCAGCAGGACGCCGCCGAAGCCGCGCCGAACGAAGCGGCGGCGGCGCCTCCCGATCCGGAGTCGGAGCCCCAGGCCATCGCGCCGGACCCGCGGCTGATGACCGGGATCGAGCGCGCCGCCTACGAGCGTCACCTGGCGGAGGAACGAGCGGCTGCCGAGGCGGCCGCGCTCGCGGCCGCCGCGGCGCAGGCGGCGACGGAGGAGGAAGAGGCGCGCCGCGCGGCCGAGGCCGGTGCCGGGCCGCAGCCAGCGGACGAGCCCGCCGTCGCCGCCGAGCGGCCGGCGCGGCCCCGGCGCTGGCGTCCCCGGATCGGGATGCGGATCGAGCGGCCGCGCGCCACCGCCGCCTTCATCCTGCTGCCGATCGCCGGCGCGGGCGTGGCGTGGGGAATCGGGCTGATCTCGGGCCGGATGCCGGAGCCGACGACCGATCTCGGGCGGCTCACGGCGCTGGCCTTGGTGCTGGCGGGGCCGGCGACGTCGGTCGGCGCGATCATGGCGCGCGCCTGGTGGCCGCGCATCATCGGCGTGGTCGTGGCGGGCGGCCTGGCCGCGTCCGTCTTCATCGGGCGGGCGCTGCTGGGCGGTTGACGCCGGCGCCTCGATTGACAGCGCTCCGGCGCGCTGCGACGATCGGGCGCGAACCGAAGACGGTGACGACGGAGCCACGGCGGCCGTCCGCACGACCACGAGCGAGCCTGGACGGTGGGAGCAGGCGGCACGGCGACGGCGCGTCATCCCTCCCGAGCCGGAGGCGCCAAGCGACCCGCGCTGGTCCCAGTGCCGGCCGTGCGTAACGCCTCCCGGGTGCGGCCCACCCGATAGCATCGGCCACGAGAGGACCGAGTCCGCGCCCGGAGGGCGCATCGGTCAAGCGCGGGTGGTACCGCGGGAGTGTTCCCGTCCCGGAGTTCCGGGGCGGGTTTGTCGTTCATCGGAGAGTCGAGCGAAGACGCGAGCTGTGTTCAAGCCGGTATCGAGCAAGCTGGAGATGCCTGCCCTGGAGCAGGAGGTCATCGCGCGCTGGCGCGAGCGCGACACGATGGCCCGCTACCTGGCCCGCAACGAGGGGTCGGAGCGGCGCTACAGCTTCCTGGACGGCCCGATCACGGCCAACAACCCGATGGGCGTGCACCACGCCTGGGGCCGGACGTACAAGGACCTCTTCCAGCGCTTCCACACCATGCTCGGCGAGCGGCAGCGCTACCAGAACGGGTTCGACTGCCAGGGCCTGTGGATCGAGGTCAACGTCGAGCGCGAGCTGGGCTTCAACAACAAGCGCCAGATCGAGGAGTTCGGCATCGGCCGCTTCGTGGAGCTGTGCAAGGCCCGCGTCGACAAGTACGCCGCCATCCAGACCGAGCAGAGCAAGCGGCTCGGCTACTGGATGGACTGGGACCACTCGTACTACACGAACTCCGACGAGAACAACTACACGATCTGGGCGTTCCTGGCGCACTGCCAGCGCGAGGGCCTGCTGTACCGCGGCCACGACGTGATGCCGTGGTGCCCGCGCTGCGGGACCGGGATCAGCAACATGGAGGCGGCCGAGGGCTACGCGGAGGCGAAGCACACCTCGGTCACCGTGCGCCTCCCGATCACCACGCCCGGCCACGAGGGCGAGGACCTGCTGGTCTGGACGACGACGCCGTGGACGTTGTCGAGCAACGTCGCGGCGGCCGTCCACCCCTCGCTCATCTACCAGCTGGTGCAGGGCCGCGACGGCCGTCGCTGGTGGGTCAGCGCGGGCTCGAAGGCGCGCGTCGCGCGGGACGCCGAGGTGGTCGCGGAGGCGCAGGGCGCCGACCTGGTGGGCCTGACCTACGACGGCCCGTACGATCACCTGCCGATCGCCGCCGGCGTCGAACATCGCGTCGTCGAGTGGCTGGAGGTGTCGGACGAGGAGGGGACCGGCATCGTCCACATCGCCCCGGGCTGCGGGCAGGAGGACTTCGCCCTCTCCAAGCTGCACGGGCTGGCGGTCCTCGACCCCATCGACGAGTTCGGGGTGTTCAAGGACGGCTACGGCTGGCAGACCGGCCGCTACGCCGGCGCCACGGAGGACCCGGCGCAGGACCTCGCGCGCGACGTGGTCGAGGACCTCTCGAAGCGCGGCCTGCTGGTGGCGAAGGAAACCTACAGCCACTCGTACCCGCACTGCTGGCGCTGCGGCACCCAGCTCATCTTCCGCCTGGTGGACGAGTGGTTCATCGCCATGGACCCGCTGCGCGCGCCGATCAGCGAGTCGACGCGACGGGCCACCTGGCTGCCGGAGGGGATCGGCCTCCAGGAGCGCGAGCTCGACTGGCTCCGGAACATGGGCGACTGGATGATCAGCAAGAAGCGCTACTACGGTCTCGCCCTGCCCATCTGGGAGTGTGTCGAGTGCGACGGCTGGGAGGTCATCGGCTCCAAGGAGGAGCTCCGGCAGCGGGCGGTCGCGGGCTGGGACGAGTTCGAGGGCCACTCGCCGCACCGGCCGTGGGTGGATGCCGTCGAGATCGCCTGCTCGAGCTGCGGCGGGCGCGCGCGCCGCACGACCGACGTCGGCAACCCCTGGCTGGACGCGGGCATCGTGGGGCTCTCGACGCTGGGGTGGAACTCCGACCGCGCCTACTGGGAGGAGTGGTACCCCGCGGACTTCGTGACCGAGTCGTTCCCCGGGCAGTTCCGCAACTGGTTCTACGCGCTGCTGACCGAGTCGACCGTCATGACCGGCCAGGCACCGTTCCGCACGCTCTTCGGCTACGCGCTGCTCCGCGACGAGCAGGGCGAGGAGATGCACAAGAGCAAGGGGAACGCGATCTGGTTCGACGACGCCGCGGAGCGCATCGGCGCCGACGTCATGCGCTGGATGTACGCCAGCGCGAACCCGGCGGTGAACCTCAACTTCGGCTACCACCTGGCGCACGAGGAGGTCCGGCGCTTCTTCCTGCCGCTGTGGAACACCTATGGCTTCTTCGTCACCTACGCGCGCCTCGACGGCTGGACGCCGGACCAGACCGATGGCGCCGCCGGCGCCCGGACCCTCCTGGACCGATGGATCCTCTCGCGGCTCGACGCGCTGGTGGGGGAGGTGCGGGACGGCTTCGCCGGCTACGACGCCATGCGGGCCGCCCGGGCGATCGAGGCCTTCGTCGACGACCTCTCGAACTGGTACGTCCGCCGCAACCGGCGCCGCTTCTGGAAGGGCGAGCTGGATGCCGACAAGCGCGCCGCCTACGCGACGCTGCACGAGGTGCTGACCACCCTGGCGCGGCTCATGGCGCCCGTCGTGCCGCACCTGGCCGATGCGCTGTGGGAGAACCTGGTCGTCTCCGTGGATGCCTCCGCCCCCGACAGCGTGCATCTCACCGACTTCCCCGAGCGCGTTCCGGGGCGTGCCGATCCCGCCGTCGACGCGGCCGTGGACCTCGCCCGCCGGACCGTGGCGCTGGGTCGCGCGGCACGCTCGGCGTCCGGGCTGCGGACGCGTCAGCCGTTGCGCGCGGTGCAGGTGAAGCTCCCGGCGTCGGCGCGCGGCGCGCTGAGCCCGGATGCGGCCGTGACTCGGGAGCTGACGGAGCAGATCACCGAGGAGCTGAACGTGAAGGCGCTCGAGCTGATCGGCGACGAGGCCGAGATGGTGGAGCGGACGCTGTACCCGCTGCTGCCGGTCCTCGGCCCACGCCATGGCAAGGCGGTCGGCGCCATCATGGCCGGCGTCCGTGGCGGTGACTGGCAGGTCCACGAGGACGGCACGGCGACCGTCGGCGGGGTCAGCCTGCAGCCCGACGAGTTCGAGCTGACGGCCCGGGCGCGCGCCGGCCACGAGGTGGCGGAGGATGGCGACCTCTTGGTCGCGCTGGACACGACGCTGGACGCCGAGCTGCAGGCCGAAGGCCTGGCGCGCGAGGTGGCGCACCGGCTGCAGGCCATGCGCAAGGCCGCCGGCTACGACATCGACGACCGAGTGGCCGTGGCGGTACGCGGAGACGCCGACACCGTGCGGCGCCTGACGCCGTACCGGGACTGGCTCGCGGAGGAGCTGCTGGCGACCGCGCTCGATCTCGGCGAGGCCGTCACGCTGGCCGCGCCCGATCGTCGCGAGACGGCCGAGCTCGACGGGGTCACGCTGGACCTCGCCGTGGCGCGCACCACGGGGACCGGCGTCCGGTAGAGTGGAGTCCGTGGAGGCGAGCACCATCGAGACGAACGCGAGGCCGGCGACGAGCCGGCACGTCGTCCTGCTCGCGCTGGTGGCCGTCGTCCTCTACGTCGCCGATCAGCTCACCAAGGCGCTCGTGGTCGCCAACATCGAGCCGGGCCAGCGGATCTCGGTGGTCGGGGACCTGGTGCAGCTGTGGCACGTCCGCAACGACGGAGCCGCGTTCAGCCTCCTGCCCGGCGCCACGTGGCTGTTCATCCCGGTGCACCTGTTCGCGATCGGCATGGTCGTCTACTTCGCCCGCGCCTTCCGCGACCGTGGCCCGTGGATCCACGTCGTGCTGGGCGCCATCCTGGCCGGATCGCTCGGCAACCTGACCGATCGGGTGCGCCTGGGGTACGTCGTCGACTTCGTGAGCGTCGGCATCGGTGACATGCGCTGGCCGACCTTCAACGTCGCCGATCCGTCGATCGTGATCGGCATCCTGGTGCTCGTCGCCTACCTCACCTTCGTTGACGGTCGCGAGCCGCGCGACGCCGGCCGGGCGTGACGGCGGTGGCCGACCGGACCGTCGAGGGCGAGGCATCGGCGGGACGGGTCGACCTCGCGGTGGCCGCCGTCGCGGGGATCAGCCGCGCCCATGCCCAGCGGCTCATCGGTGACGGCCGCGCGCTGGTCGACGGGCAGCGGCGGAGGTCGAGCGACCGGCTCCACGGCGGCGAGCGGGTGACGGTCGAGCTCACGGCGCCGCCGGATGCCCGGCTGCTGCCCGAGTCGATCCCGCTGCGCATCGCCTACGAGGACGCGTCGATGCTCATCGTCGACAAGCCCGCCGGCCTGGTCGTCCACCCGTCGGCCGGTCACGGCACGGGGACGCTGGTCAACGCGCTGCTCGGCCGCGCCCAGGACCGCGGCGAGGCCCTCGGGTCCATCGCCGGCGTCGGTCGGCCGGGCATCGTCCATCGGCTCGACAAGGAGACGAGCGGGCTGCTGGTGGTGGCCAAGACCGACGCGGCGCAGGCGAGCCTCATGCGCCAGTTCGGCGAGCGAACGGTCGACAAGGAGTACCTCGCCCTGGTGCGCGGAGAGGCACCGGCCGCGCGCGGGCGGATCGAGGCGCCGATCGGCCGCGACCCGCAGGACCGTCAGCGCATGGCGGTGGTCGCCGGCGGCCGAGAATCGGTGACCGAGTACGAGCAGCTGGCCAGCGGCGGCGGCTACACCCTCCTCTCCCTGCACCCGCGCACCGGGCGCACGCACCAGATCCGCGCGCACCTGGCGTATCTGGGCCTGCCGATCGCCGGCGACCTGCGCTACGGCGGGGGAGAGGGGCCCGGCGGGCTGCGCCGCCAGTTCCTGCATGCGGCACGGCTGCGGCTGGAGCGCCCGGCGGACGGCGCGATGCTCCGCGCCTGGAGCGAGCTGCCGCCCGAGCTCGCCGCCTGCCTCGACGCGACGGGCATCCGCGGCGAGATCGCGGCACTGCCGGTCGGCGTGGGCACGGAGGTGGAGGAAGCATGACCCCCGGCACGGACGCGGAGAAGCGCATGACCTTCCCGAACCCGATGCTGGTGGTCGTGTCGGGGCCGTCGGGCGTCGGGAAGAGCACCATCGTGGCCGAGCTGGCCAGGCGACGCCCCCAGGTCGTGCCGATCGTGACGGCCACGACGCGCGCGAGGCGCGCCAACGAGATCGACGGCGTGCACTACCACTTCCTCAGCGAGCAGCAGTTCCGCGAGCTGATCGACCGCGACGGCCTCCTCGAGCACGCGGACAACCACGGCTACTGGTACGGGACGCCGGTCGACCAGGTCCGCGGCATCCTGGCCGCCGGCCGCGACGCCATCCTCACCATCAGCCCGGAGGGCGCCCGCAACGTCCGGCGCCACGTCCCGGACGCGCTCCTGATCTTCGTGATGCCGCCGACCATGGAAGCGCTCGCCGCGCGGCTCCGCGGTCGGGGATCGGAGTCGGAGGAGAGCATCGCCCGACGCCGTCGCGATGCGGAACGCTGGATGGCCGAGTCCGGCGACTACGACTACGTGGTGGTGAACGAGACCGGCCACCCCGAGGAGGCGGCCGAGCGCATCTGGGAGATCATCCAGGCGGAGGCGCGCCGCGATCCTCCGCGCCGCCCCAGGGTGTGAGCCCGACGGCACCCGGGCCGATGACTTCGCCGCCAGTGCCGGACGCACGCGTCCGCGTCGCCGTCGAGGCCCTGGCCGACCGGCCGGAGCGCACCTTCAGCTACGTGTTGCCGGCGGAGCTCGGCCCGGCCGAGCCGGGCAGCCTCCTGCTGGTGCCATACGGGCGGCGCCTGGCGTTGGGGTACCTGCTGCCGCCCGAGGGGCCTCCGCCAGCGTCCGACGAACCGGCGGCCGAGGCCGACGGCGCGCTCAAGTCCGTGGAGGCCGTCGTGTCGTCGCCGATGCTGACGCCCGACCTGCTGGCCCTCGCCGAGGAGATCGCGGCCTACTACCGCGCACCGGTGGGCACGACCCTGGCCGCCATGCTGCCGCCCGGGCTCGAGTCCCGACTCCTCCGCCGCTGGCGGGTGGCCGACCCCGCGGAGCTGCCGCCGGCCGCGCGCCCGCTGGTCGACGCCGATGGCTGGATCGCCGATGCCGCCCTCCTGCGTCACGCGCCCCGTCGTGGACGGACCGCCTGGCTGGAGGGGCTCCGCCGCCGCGGCGTGATCCGCGCCGAGTGGTCGCTGCGTCCGGCCAGCGTCAGCGAGCGCCGGATCCGCACCATCCGCCGCCTGGAGGGTGGTGACGAGCCGCTGCGGCGCGCACCGGTGCAGCGCGCGATCCTCGAGGCGCTGGGCGACGACGAGCTGACCATGCCCGAGCTCGCGCAGCGGCTCGACGCGGAACCCGCGTCGCTCCTGGCGCCCGCACGCCGGCTGGAGGCACTCGGACGGGTCGAGCTGGGCTGGCGCAGCGTGGACCGCGACCCGCTGGCGCATCGGTCGCCGGCCGATCCGCTCCGCCACGCGCTCGCCGCGGAGCAGCTCGACGCGCTCGCGGCCATCGAGCAGCTGCCGCCGGGCGGTGAGCTGCTGCTGCAGGGCGTCGCTGCCTCGGGCAAGACCGACGTCTACCTCGCGGCGGTGGAGGCGGCGCTGGAGGCCGGTGGCAGCGCCATCCTGCTGGTCCCCGAGACGAGCCTCATCCCGCAGCTCGCGGATCGCGTGCGTGCCGTCGTCGGCGAGGCGCTCGCCGTCGTCCACTCGGGCCTGTCGGCGGGGGAGCGCCACGACGAGTGGTGGCGCATCCTGCGCGGCGAGGCGCGGGTGGTCGTCGGCACCAGGACGGCGGCGTTCGCCCCGTTGCGCGACCTGCGCCTGATCGTCGTCGACGAGGAGCACGAGGGCGGCTACAAGTCGGACCGGACGCCTCGCTACGATGCGCGCTGGGTCGCCCGTCGCCGCGCCGCGCTGGTCGGAGCCCGCGCCATCTTCGGCTCGGCGACGCCCGACCTGGTGACGCTGGCCCGGGTGCGTGGCGGCCACGCGGAGCGTGCGCACCTCGCCGCGCGCCGCGTGGGCGAGGCGCCGAGCATCGAGGTCGTCGACATGCGGAGCGAGCTGACGTCCGGCAATCGCTCGATCTTCTCCGCAGCGCTGGCCGATGCCCTCGGCGCCCTGCGCCGCGGGCGCGAGCAGGCCGTGCTCCTGATCAACCGCCGCGGTGCGGCGACCTTCATCCTGTGCCGCGACTGCGGCGAGTCGCTGCGTTGCCCCGACTGCGATCTGCCCTTCGTCTTCCACCTGGCGGGTGGGACGCTGCGGTGCCACCACTGCGGCCGCACCGCCGCGGCCAGCGAGACGTGCCCCAGCTGCGGCAGCCGCCGGATCCGGTACTTCGGGGCCGGCACGCAGCGGGTCGAGGCGGAGCTGCACGGCCGGTTCCCGGGCCTGCGCATCGGGCGCCTCGACTCGGACGCGCTGGCCGCGAGGCGCGGCTTCGAGGCCGCCTACGACGACTTCCGCGACGGCCGCATCGACGTGCTGGTCGGGACCCAGCTGGCGGCGAAGGGCCTGGACCTGCCGACGGTGACGCTCGCCGCGGTCGTGGCCGCCGACGTGACGCTCAACCTGCCGGACTACCGGGCGGCGGAGCGGACCTTCCAGCTCCTGGCCCAGGTGGCCGGGCGCGCGGGCCGCGGGCCCGACCCGGGTCGCGTGATCTTCCAGACCTACGCGCCGTCGCACTACGCCGTGCGGAGCGCGGCCGCGCTGGACGTGGACGCCTTTGCCGACGAGGAGCTCCTCAGGCGCCGCCTCCTCGGCTATCCGCCGTTCAGCGTTCTCGCCCGCCTGCTGATCGCCGATCCGGACCGTGCGACCGCCGAGACGCGCGGGCGCGAGGCCGCCGAGGCGGTCGCCGCGCCGGGCATCGAGGTGCTGGGACCGCTCCCCGGCTACGTTCCGCGGCGCGCCGGACGGTATCGGTTCCAGGTCATCCTGCGGGCTCCCGACGCGGTGACCCGAGCCGCGGCGCTGGAGCGCGTGCCGCCGCGCGTGGCCATCGACGTGGACCCCGAGTCGCTCCTGTGAGGTGGCTACAATTGGCGCCGCCATGGTCATCCGCCGCATCCTCACCGCCGACGAGCCCATCCTCCGCGAGCGCACCAAGAAGGTGTCCAGCTTCGACGCCAGCCTGCATCGGCTCCTCGACGACATGCTCGAGACGATGCGCGACGCCCCGGGCGTCGGCCTGGCCGCGAACCAGATCGGCGTCCCGCTGCAGGTGGCCGTGATCGAGGTCGACGGCAAGATCACCGAGCTGGTCAACCCGCAGATCGTCAAGTCCTCGGGCGAGCAGACCGATTGGGAGGGCTGCCTCTCCATCCCGGGCTTCGTCGCCGAGGTGACGCGCGCCGCGAAGGTCACCGTGAAGGCGCGGGATCGGCACGGCAGGGAATTCCGGGTCAAGGGCGAGGAGCTGTTCGCTCGGGCGCTGCAGCACGAGATCGACCACCTGAACGGCGCCCTGTACATCGACTACCTCGAATCCCTCGAGGAGCTCGTCCGCGTCTCGGAGGCTCCCGACGAGGTGGAGGAAGAGACGGCCGCCGGCATCTAGTGGGACGCATCGGCCGGATCGCATTCCTGGGAACGGGCGCGTTCGGCGTGCCGCTGCTCGCGCACGTCCTCGACGCCGCCGACGACCTGCTCGTCGTCAGCCAGCCGGATCGTCCGGCCGGCCGCCAGCTCCAGCTCCGCGCGACGCCCATCGCCGCGCTGGCCCGCGAGCGCGGCGCCCGGGTCGTGACGCCGACCCGGCTGCGCGCCGAGGAGGCGAAGGAGGCGATCCGGGACTTCGCGCCGGACGGGCTGCTGCTGGTCGCGTACGGCCAGCTGGTTCCGCGCGACCTGCTGGAGCTCGCGGAACGTCCGCCGCTGAACGTCCACCCGTCGCTGCTGCCCCGGCACCGTGGAGCGGCCCCGGTGGCCGGGACGATCCTCGCCGGCGACCCCGAGGGCGGCGTGACGCTGATGGTGATGACCCCCGAGCTCGACGCCGGCCCGATCGTGGCCCGCTGGCCGGTCGCGCTGACCGGGCGCGAGACGACCCCGGAGCTCGAGGCGCGGCTGTCGGACCTGGCCGCCGAGGTCGTTCCCGCCGAGCTGGAGCGCTGGGCGGTTGGCGATCTGACGATGACGCCGCAGGACGATCGCGCCGCGACGCACGTCCACCCGTTCACCCGGGCGGACGGCTGGATCGACTGGCGGCGGTCCGCGGTCGACATCGATCGCCAGGTGCGCGCGCTGCAGCCGTGGCCGGGGACGTGGACGACGCTGGACGATCGTCGCGTCCACGTCCGTCGCGCGCGACCGGTGGCCGGCGTGGACGCCGTGCCGGTCGGCGCCCTGCTGCCCGGCGAGGTGCCCCGCGTGGCCTGCGGCGTTGGCGCGATCGAGCTCGAAGTGGTCCAGCCCGAGGGGCGGCCGACCATGCCGGCCGACGCGTGGCGGCGCGGGCTCCCGCGCGACCACGTCCTGCTCGGCGCCGGCCGGCCGGAGGAAGCGCTCCGCTGATCGGCGCCGGCCCCCGGGGCCGGGCTCTCAGTGGGCCAGGCTGTGCACGTCCGTCGGCGCCGTCTCGCCGGGCAGGTGCATCAGGTCGTGGACGCTCCACACGCCCTCGATCCGCTCGGCTCGCTGCACCAGCTCACGGCGCATGGCGTCGTCCGGGATCTCGCCCCGCAGGACCACGATGCCGTGCTCGACGTTGATGTTCAGGTCGCCCTTCGGAACGCTCGGGTCGGCGAACAGCTCGCTCTGCACGCGGTCCGCGATGGTCGCGTCGTTCCCCGGGTCCTCGCCGTCGTGGCCGCCGGCCGCTCGGATCGCGGCCACCCGACCCTCGACCGCGGCGCCGACGCGCCGGGTCTCGCGCTCGAGCTGCCGCCCGGCACGCCGAACGGCCGCGGCGGACTGGTCGGCCAGGCGCGCGCGGCGTGCGCGGCCGCGGGCGGGGTCCAGCAGCATGGCGGCGGCAGCGCCGGCGGCGGCACCGAGGGCGGACAGCCCCAGCGCGCCCATCCAGCCCGGACCGCTGTTTCCGCTGGCCGCCAGGCGGGCGCGGCGGCGCGTCTCGTTGGCGACGTCGTCGCCCCGGTGAAGAAGTCTTGTCAGGAGGTCCATCGGTCGTTCCTCTGCGTATCGTCTGATAGATCCGGCACGCACGCGGCGTGCCGTGCATCGGCCGGACGGCTGGGGAATGGGGGACCGTTCGGTCGGATATACTCGACCGAGCCCTCACGGAGGTGGGCAACACACCGATGTTCTTCGACCCGATCTACATCATCGCGGTGCTGATCCCGACCCTGGCCATCACCGGCTGGGCGTCGTGGCGCGTCCGCTCCACCTACAGCAAGTGGTCCAAGGTCGACTCGGGCATCAACCTCGATGCCTTCGACTTCGCGCGCCGGCTCCTGGATCGCCAGGGCCTGCATGACGTGAAGATCGAGCCGACCCCCGGCCAGCTCACCGATCACTACGACCCGCGCGGCAAGGTGCTGCGCGTGAGCACCCAGGTCGCGGACGCGTCCGCGCTCGAAGCGGCCGGCCTGCGTTCCGCCACCCCCCGGCTCTCGGTCGCGGCCGCCGCCGTCATCGCCCACGAGGTGGGCCATGCCCTGCAGGACCAGCAGCGCGAGCCGATGATGGCCCTGCGCCAGGCGATCGTGCCCGCCGCCAACTTCGGCTCGAGCATCGCCCCGTGGCTGGTCATCGCCGGCGTCATGTTCCAGGTCACGGGGCTGGCGATCGTCGGCCTCATCGGCTTCGCCGGTGCCGTGCTCTTCACGTTCGCGACGTTGCCGGTCGAGATCGGCGCATCCGGCAAGGCCCTGGCCTTCGTCAACGGCCTGGGCATGGTCGGAGAGCGCCAGGATGGCGCACGGGCGGTCCTGAAGGCCGCCGCGTGGACGTACGTGGCCGGTGCGCTGACCGCGCTGCTCACGTTCCTCTACTACGTGTTCCTGATCTTCGGCCGACGTGACTGAGCTCGCGGTCGTCGGGCCCCGGCCCGCCATCAGCGAGATCGACCCAGCAGCGCTCGCCGCGTGGCTCACCGCCCGCGGCGAGCCCTCGTACCGGGCCTCGCAGGTCCTCGCCGGCGTCCACCGCCCGCAGGTCGGCGGCTTCGAGGACCTCACGGACCTGCCCCGGGGTCTTCGCCCCGCGCTGGCCGAGGCCTTCCGGTTCAGCACGATCGTCGACAGCCACGTGGTGGGCGCCGACGGCGGGCTCACGGCCAAGGCCGTCCACGAGCTGCACGACGGGCAACGCATCGAGTCGGTCCTGATGCGCTACCCGTCCCGCACGGGCACCCGCACCACGATCTGCATCAGCTCGCAGGCCGGCTGCGCGGTGGCCTGCCCCTTCTGCGCCACGGGGCAGGCGGGCTTCGGCCGCCAGCTGTCGCCCGGCGAGATCGTCGACCAGGTGCTGCACTGGCACCGTCCTCCCTGGTCGGCGCTGGCCGACGGCGAGGGCCACTACAACATCGTGTTCATGGGGATGGGCGAGCCGCTCAACAACGCGGACCGCGTGTTCGAGGCCGTCCGGCTCCTGAACGACCCGCAGCGGCTGGGCATCGGTGCCCGGCACATCACGGTCTCGACCTCCGGCGTCGTCCCGGGCATGGACCGCATGGTGGACGAGCTGCCGCAGGTGAACCTGGCGATCAGCCTGCACGCCGCGACCGATGCGCTCCGCGACGAGCTCGTGCCGATCAACCGCAAGTGGCCGGTCGCCGAGGTGATCGCCGCGGGCCGGCGCTTCGCCGCCCGCACGGGGCGGCGCGTCAGCCTCGAGTACGTGATGATCGACGGCGTGAACGACACGGACGACCAGGCCGCCCGCCTGGTCGAGCTGGCCCGCGGCTGGCGCTCGCACGTGAACCTGATCCCGCTCAACCCGACGCCGGGGTCCCGATGGAGCGGCACGTCGCCGGCCGGCATCACCCGGTTCGTCGGCATCCTGCGGGACGGGGGAGTCGCCGTGACGGTACGTGACACGCGCGGCCGGGAGATCGAGGCCGCGTGCGGCCAGCTCCACGCGCAGTTGCGGGGACGGTCCCTGCGCGACGCACGCGAGGCGCGGGCCACGGCCGAGGTCGCGGCGGCGAGCCGCTGATGGGCCGACCGCACATCTCGGCGTCGATCCTGAACGCCGACTTCAGCCGCCTGGGCGACGAGGTTCGTCGCGCCGATGCGGGCGGCGTCGACTCGATCCACCTCGACGTCATGGACGGTCACTTCGTCGACAACCTGACCATGGGCCCCGTCGTCGTCGATTCGCTGCGATCGCACTCGGCATTGCCGTTCCACAGCCACCTGATGATCGACAACCCGCTCGCCTACGCCGAGCGCTTCGCGGAGGCGGGGAGCGACCTCATCGTCTTCCACGTGGAGGCGGACGACGACCCGAATGAGGTGATCCGCGCCATCGAGGCGGCGGGGCGCCGCCCGGGCATCGCCCTGAACCCGGAGACGGGGGCCGAGACGGTCCTCCCGTACCTCGACCGCGTCGACCTCGTGCTGGCCATGACCGTCCACCCGGGCTGGGGCGGGCAGTCCTTCATCGCGGACGTGCTGCCGAAGATGCGGTCGTTGCGCGACGAGATCTCGCGCCGTGGGTTGGCCGTCGAGATCGGCGTCGATGGCGGCGTGAAGCTGGACACCATCGGCGATGCCTGGGATGCCGGCGGATCGGTGCTCGTCGTGGGCAGCGGCCTGTACAGTACGGACGGCGATCTGGCGCCCACGGTCGCCGCGCTGCGTGCCGCCGCCCTCGGCCGCGCCGATGATCACCGCGACACCGAAAGGACCTGACCGCTGCCCTCACGCCGCCTGCTTCCGCTGCTCGTGGTCGCCGTGCTTGCCGCCGTCCTCACCGCCTGCAGCGACGGACCGAACCTGCCGTTCGTGCCGACACCGAACCCGACCCCCGAGCAGCCGCGCGAGGTCGCCGTGACCGTCGTCGTGCGCGGGGGTGACACGCCGATCGCCGGCGCGGACGTCGCCGCGGACGGGACCTCGGCCACGACCGGCGACGCCGGGACGGCCTCCCTGACCGCCATGCGCGGCGCCGAGATCGAGGTCACCGCGGACGGGTACGACGCGGCGACGGCATCGGTGCCGGACGAGGGCGACCTGCGTGTCGAGCTGCGATCGAACGTCGCCTCGGGGACCATCGTCGACCAGGCGGGTGAGCCGATCGCCGGCGTCCGCGTCTTCGTCGACGGATCCGACTCGCTGGTCGAGTCCGACGAGGACGGTGTCTATGCGCTGGCCGGGGTGCCCGAGGAGGGCACGCTGATCTACAAGATGCCGGGGTATCGGCTGGTCGAGCTGCCGATCGACGGCCGACTCCCGGGGGACGTGACGATGCAGCCGTTCGCGGCGCGGGCGCTCTACGCCCCGGCCGCGATCTTCGAGGCTCCGGGGCGCCTGGAGCAGTTCCTGGACCTGATGGAGCGGACCGAGGCGAACGCCATGGTCATCGACGTCAAGGAGACGTCCGGCCAGCTGTACTTCGCGACCGATCTGCCGGAGGCGGTCCAGGCGGGCGCCGTGATGGACAACCCGATCTTCGACCTCTCGGAGCTGCTCCCGATGCTCAAGGAGCGCGGCATCTACACCATCGCCCGCATGGTGGTCATGAAGGACAACACCACGGCGGCGGCGCGTCCCGAGCTCGCGGTGCGCAACGTGGCCACCGGCGAGCCGTGGCGTGACAACATCGGCGGCGCGTGGCTGGATCCATCGGCGCCCGGCGTCGCGGAGTACGTCGCGGCCATCGCCGGGGACCTGGCGGACAAGGGTTTCGACGAGGTGCAGCTGGACTACATCCGCTTCTTCAGCGATGGTCCCTACGACCTGGCCGATACGAACCTGCCGAACGTCCAGTCCTTCCGGCTGCCGGCCATCCAGCGCGTGCTGCGCGTGATCAGCACGCGACTCGACACCACCAAGGCCTTCCTGGGCGCCGACGTCTTCCCGATCAGCTTCATCGTCCCGGACGACCAGGGCATCGGGCAGCGGCCGGAGGTGATCATGCCGTACGTGGACTACTTCTGCCCCATGGTCTACCCGTCGCACTACGGCCCCGGCGTGTTCGGCTTCCCGGTGCCGAACGAACACCCGTACGAGGTCATCGACGAGACGTTGCAGATCATGAACGAGGAGAAGGACGGCCTTCCCGTCGTCATCCGGCCGTGGATCCAGGACTTCGGCTACGGCCCGTTCCCGCCGTACACGGCGGACCAGGTCCTGGCCGAGATGCAGGCCGCCGCCGACAACGGGGCGAAGGGCTGGATGATCTGGAACGCGCGCGCCACGTTCACGGAGGCGGCGCTGGGTCCGCCCCGGGAGGGCGAGGACTCCGCGCCCGTGACCTCGCTGCCGCCCGCGCCGTCCGAAAGCGCCGAGCCCTCGATCTCTCCCTCGAGCTCTCCCTAGCCCGATGCGCCTGGTGGTCCAGCGCGTGACCCGGGCGTCGGTGTCCGCCGACGGCGAGCTGCTGGGACAGATCGAGCGCGGCGCGGTGGTGCTGGCCGGGATCGGTCGTGAGGACACGGTCGAGGTGGTCGACCAGGTGGCCGAGAAGCTGCTCGGCCTGCGCTACTTCGAGGACGACGAGGGTCGGACGAACCGATCCGTCACCGACGTCGAAGGTTCGCTGCTGGTGGTCAGCCAGTTCACGCTCTACGCCGACGTGCGCCGCGGGCGGCGCCCCGGCTTCACGGATGCCGCGTTGCCTGACCAGGCGGTCCCGCTGCTCGATCGGTTCGTGGAGCGGTTGCGCGCGTCGGGCGTCGAGGTAAAGACCGGGCGATTCGGTGCCTCGATGGCCGTGGACCTGGTGAACGACGGCCCGTTCACGCTGGTGCTCGATTCCGACCACCGCTGACGGTGCCTCGCCCGCGTCTTCGGTGGCGGTTGTCATCGGTCTGTCGTGGCGACGCCAGGCGGCCTCGAATCGACGTCGACCGGTGGGGAAGCGCAGTAGCGTCGCCAGGACAGACGGCTGACGACGAGGAGCGGCCTGACCTCGTCTACGGTCGCCAGGACAGACGGCTGACGACAGGGAACGGCGCCACAGCGCGCAGTGTCGCCAGGACAGACGGCTGACGACGACGGAACGAACCGCCACCCTTCGGCGGACATGCGAACGCCCGCGTCGGACGACGCGGGCGCATCGGTTCAGGCGAGGGGGAAGGTCAGACCTTCTGCGCGGTGCGGCGGCAGCGGCTGCAGGCGCTGACCTTCGCAACCTTGCCGTCACGGGTGACGGTCATCGGCTGGAGGTTGGGCAGCCATCGGCGCAGCGCGCGCTTGCGGTTCATCCCGACGGACTGGGGATTCCAGCCGGTGATCGGGCGCTTGCCGCAGATGTCGCAGACGCGAGCCATGGTCGAACGGGTCTCCAATCGCATGAAAAACCCGGCGCTCACCGCGCCGGAGCGACGCCGATGGTAGCACGCTAGGATCGGGCCATGCAATCGAGCCGGCCGCTGGCGCCCGATGAGCTGGACCGGCCGATTCGCCACGCGATCCCGGCCCTGGCGCGCGGCGCGTCCGCGCTCGCCAAGCTGGGCATCACGACACCGCGCGAGGCGCTCTGGTACCTGCCGTTCCGGTACGACGATTTCAGCGACCTGCGCACCCTGGACGCGCTGGTGCCGGACGAGAAGCAGTCGGCGCTGGTCCGCGTCGACGCCGTCCGCGTCGAGCCGGGCTTCGGCCGCCGGCCACAGCGCGTCATCGCCCAGCTCAGCGACGCGGTCGGCTCGGCCGAGGCGGTGTGGTTCGGGCGCCGGTACGTCGAGCGGCGCCTGCGCGTCGGCGACGAGATCGTGGTCAGCGGCAAGGTCAGCCAGCGCGGGTGGCGCTTCAGCTTCACCTCGCCCGAGTTCAGCCCGGCCGGCCACGAATCGGTCCACACGGCGCGCGTCGTGCCCGTCTACCACCTGGCGGCCGGGGTCACCCAGAAGCGCCTGCGCGAGCTCCTGGCGCGCATCCTGGAGATGGCGCTGCCGGCGGTCGAGGACCCCCTGACCGATGCGGAGCGCGGGGCTCTCCCACTTCTCGGCGCGGCGCTCCAGACCGCCCACTTCCCTGAGGAGGCTGCCGACGTCACGGAGGCGCTCGACCGCCTGGCGTTCGACGAGCTGTACGCGCTGCAGCTGACGCTGGCGCAGGCGCGTCAGGCCCGCGAGCACCTGGTCGCGCCGCGGATCGCCGTGACCGATGCGCAGCTGGACGAGATCGTGGGCACGCTGCCGTTCGAGCTGACGCGCGACCAGGCGAGCGCGGTAGAGGCGATCGCGGCGGACCTCGCCTCCGAGCGGCCGATGCGCCGGCTGCTCCAGGGTGACGTCGGCAGCGGCAAGACGGCGGTGGCGGCGGTCGCCCTGGCCAGCGCGGTGCGCGCCGGATGGCAGGCGGCGCTCATGGCGCCGACCGAGATCCTGGCGCGGCAGCACCACCTGGGCCTGGCCCCGCTCCTCGAGGCGCTGGGCGTTCGTGCCGAGTTCCTCTCGGGGTCGCTGCCGGCAGCGCGCAAGCGCGAGATCCACGACGCCATCGGCGGAGGGATGGCCGAGGTGGTCATCGGGACGCATGCCGTCATCAGCGAAGGCGTGGAGTTCCCACGACTGGGCCTGGCGATCGTCGACGAGCAGCACCGCTTCGGTGTCGGGCAGCGGGCCGCGCTGCAGGCCAAGGGCAGCGGGGGAGAGCCCCACCTGCTGGCGCTCACCGCCACGCCGATTCCGCGCACGCTCGCCCTGACGGTGTACGGCGACCTCGCCATCTCGACCATCCGCGAGCTGCCGCCGGGCCGGCAGCCGATCCGCACCGAGATCCGCGACCGGCGGGCGCTGCCGAAGATCGAGGGCTTCCTGGCGTCGGAGGCGGCCGAGGGGCGGCAGTCGTTCGTCGTGGTGCCCCTGGTGGCCGAGTCCGAGTCCCTCCAGGCGGCCAGCGCCGAGGCGGAGGCCCAACGGCTCCAGGCCGCACTTCCGCAGCTGCGCGTCGGGCTGGTGCACGGCCAGCAGAAGGCCGAGCTCCGCGACGCGACCATGACGGCCTTCGCCGCTGGCGAACGGGACGTGCTGGTGGCGACCACCGTCATCGAGGTCGGCATCGACGTCCCGAACGCCAGCGTGATGCTCATCGAGGACGCCGAGCGCTTCGGCCTCGCCCAGCTCCACCAGCTGCGGGGTCGCGTCGGTCGGGGGCCGCATCGCTCGTTCTGCATCCTGCTGTCCGACGCGACGGATCCGCTGGCGAGGGA
Organism: Candidatus Limnocylindria bacterium; assembly: GCA_035700865.1. Lineage (GTDB taxonomy): Bacteria > Chloroflexota > Limnocylindria > QHBO01 > QHBO01 > JACDBZ01. Next base: position 43,397 of record DASSOH010000024.1, read on the forward strand.
GCGGCTGGAGGTGGTGCGGGGCTCCCAGGACGGGTTCGCCATCGCCGAGGCCGACCTCCGGCTGCGCGGGGCCGGAAACCTGCTCGGCACACGGCAGTCCGGCCTGCCGCCGCTCCGCATCGCGTCGCTGTTCGAGCCCCGGCACCTGCGGCTCGCCGAGCGAGCTCGGGCGCTCGCCGACGCGGTGGTGGCGGCGGATCCGGGGCTCGAGCGACGCCCCGAGCTCGGGCGCCTGCAGGCCGACTTCACCCGTCTCGAGGAGGAGGGGGACGCGGCCTGATGCGTGTCATCGCCGGAACGGCCCGCGGCGTCCCGCTGGTGGCGCCCCGCGGCGCCGCCACGCGCCCCATCACCGACCGTGTCAAGGAGACGCTGTTCGCCATCCTGGGCGATCACGTCCCCGAGGCGCGGGTCCTCGACCTGTACGCCGGCAGCGGGGCGATCGGCATCGAGGCACTGTCACGCGGCGCGGGGGGCGCCGACTTCGTGGAGCGAGACCGGCGCGCGCTGGACGCGCTGCGGACGAACCTCGAGCGGACGCGGCTGGCTGCGGCCGCATCGGTCCATGCGACCGACGTCGAGCGGTTCCTGGCGTCGGCCGGCGAGGCGACCTGGGACCTCGCGACGCTCGATCCGCCCTACGAGACGCGTGCTATGGTGGCGCCGCTTCGCGCGCTGGTGCCGCACCTGGCCCCGGACGCGGTGGTGGTGCTCAAGCACTTCTGGCGGACCGAGGTGCCGGCCGTCGAGCCGCTGGCGGTCGTGCGACAGCGGCGCTTCGGCGAGACGATGCTGACCTTCCTGCAGCTGGAGGCTCCATGACGCGTGTCGCGGTCTTCCCCGGCTCGTTCGACCCAATGACGAACGCCCATCTCGACGTCGCGCGTCGGGCGTCGGGACTGTATGACGCGCTGGTCATCGGCGTGCTGAACAACCCCAGGAAGCAGCCGCTGTTCGACATCCACGAGCGGGTCGACCTGATCCGCCAGTGCGTGGCGGACCTCGGGGACCACGTCAGCGTCGACGCATTCGACGGCCTCACCGTCGATTTCGCCCGGCGGCACGGGGCGCGGTTCATCGTGCGCGGCCTGCGGGCGGTGAGCGATTTCGAAGCCGAGCTGCAGATGGCTCTCACCAATCGCAAGCTGGCGCCCGAGGTCGACACCACCTTCCTGATGACGGCCCTGGAGTACGGCTACGTCAGCAGCTCGCTGACCAAGGAGGTCGCGCGCTTCGGCGGCGACATCACCCCCATGGTTCCGCCCTCCGTGGCCGAGGCGCTGGTGCGACGTCTGGCGGACCGGCCGGCTGGTGGCTCACGCGTATAATCGGCCGCCAAGGAGGGTCGCGCCACGGACATCATCTTCCTCGTCGAGCGCCTGGAGTCGCTCGTCGCGGCCAGCAAGAAGCTGCCGCTGACGAACAACGTGGTGCTGGACCAGGCGGCCGTGCTCGAGCTGATCGACCAGCTGCGCGTCTCCGTGCCCGAGGAGGTGCGCCAGGCGCGGCGGGTGACCGAGGAGGCCACGCGCATCACCGAGCGCGCCCGGGACGAGGGTGACGCGATCGTCGCGCGTGCGCAGGAGCAGGCCGCCCAGATGCTCGAGGAGCGCGAGCTGGTGCGCGCGGCGCAGCAGCGTGCGGCCGAGATCATCGAAGCCGCGCAGGCAGAGGCCCGCGAGCTGCGGCGCGGGGCGGACGAGTACGCCGCCGGCGTGCTGATCCGGCTCGAGGGCGAGTGCATCAAGGCGCTGACGAGCATCAAGCGGGGGATCGACATGCTCGACGAGCGCCACCGCGTCGCTCCGGCCGGCGACGGGCGCGGGCCGGCCCAGGGCGAACCGATCGTGGTCGACGCCGAGGACGAGGCTCCCGCCACCCCGCGACCATGACCTCCTTCAACGTCGCCGGGCTGCTCCACGAGCCGCCCGGGTCGACGCGGGACATCCGCCTGCGCGACCACTACGTCACCCTGGGTCCGGACGTCGAGCTCGCCGGTCCCCTGGACGCGGACCTGCGCCTCCAGCGCACGAACCGCGGCATCTTCCTGCGCGGCGAGCTGCGAGCCCCCCTGCGACGCGTGTGCGGCCGCTGCACCGAGCCGTACGTGGACGACGTGCGGGTCCCGGTCGAGGAGGAGTTCCTGCCGACGCTGGACCCGGTGACGGGCGTGCCGGTCCGCACCGATGGCGCGGACGACGCGACGACCCAGTGGATCGACGAGCACCACGAGATCGAGCTCGACGGCGTCTTCCACGACGAGCTGGCGCTGACCGAGCCGATGCTGCCGCTGTGCCGCCCTGATTGCCCCGGCCTGTGCGTCGAGTGCGGCGAGCGCCTCGATCGCGGCGACCATGCTCATGGCGGACCGGAGATCGATCCCCGACTGGCCGGCCTGGCCGCGCTTCTCGACCGCGGCGATGCCGGCGAGGACGATCCCGAGCGCAACTGACCATCGCTCCGGGGCCGCGCATTTCGCATCCGGCGTCCGGCCGGGTATACTGCGGCGTCCCCGTCTGCATCGGTCAAGGAGATTCCGCGTGGGCGTTCCCAAGCGAAAGGTATCCAAGGCGCGCCAGGGTGAGCGCCGCGCGCATCTCGCCATGAGCGCCCCGCCGCTCGTCGAATGCGAGCACTGCCATGAGCTGCATCGTGCGCACCACGTGTGCCCGACCTGCGGCTGGTACAACGGCCGCGAGGCGGTCGCCATCGAGCCGGTCACGCCGACCGAAGGTCAGCGCTAACTGAGCATGCGCATCGCGGTCGACGCGATGGGAGGCGACCACGCCCCTCGCGAGATCGTCCGCGGAGCCATCGACTACGCCGCCACCTCCCCCGACCAGGTGATCCTGGTCGGTGACGTGCCGCGCCTCGAGCGCGAGATCGCGGCCTACGGCAAGGGCCGGCCCGGCAACCTCGATCTGGTCGACGCCCCCGAGGTGATCGAGATGGGCGAGCACCCGGCCACGGCGCTGCGCTCCAAGCGCAAGGCCTCCATCGTCGTCGCCACCGACCTGGTGCGGGACGGCGAGGCGGATGCCGTCGTCTCCGCCGGCTCGACCGGCGCCACCATGGCCGCCGCTGTCTTCCGCCTCGGCCGGATCGACGGCATCGACCGCCCGGCGCTGCCGGCGCACATGCTGACCGCCACCGGTCCGGTGATGCTGCTCGACGTCGGCGCCAACGTGGACTCCGACCCGGAGAACCTGGTCCAGTTCGCCGCGATGGGCGCGATCTTCGCCGAGCACGTCCTCCACGTCGGCAACCCGCGCATCGGGCTGCTCAACATCGGCGAGGAGCCCGAGAAGGGTGACGAGCTCGCGCGCCAGGCGCACGAGAAGCTGAGCAGCCTCGACCTGCACTTCGTCGGCAACGTGGAGGCGCACGACATGATCGCCCACCGCGCGGACGTGGTGGTCTGCGACGGGTTCGTGGGCAACGTGGTCATCAAGTTCTTCGAGGGCATCACCAGCTTCATCTTCCGGGCGCTGCGCGAGGACCTCCAGCAGGGGCCGATCGCGCCGCTGGCGCTGCTGGCGCTGAAGCCGGGATTCGACAAGATGAAGGCGCGTTTCGACTACGAGCGCTATGGCGGTGCGCCGCTGCTCGGGGTGAAGGGCGTGAGCATCGTCACCCACGGGCGCGCGAAGGCTCGCATGATCGAGAACGCCATCCGGGTCGGGTCGGAGGCCGCGCACGCGCGGATCCCCTCGCTCATCGAGCAGTGGACCCGCGAGCACCCGGCGCTGGCGCACCGCGGGGTCCGTTCGCGCCTCGCCGCGCGGCTCCACCGGGAACGCGCGTGAGTCCCGCGACCGCGCCCTCGCGCGCGCAGCACCGTGGCGGCCCCGGCCTGGTGGCCCGCCGGTTGGCCCTGCTGGCCCTGTTCGAGGACGAGTTCCGCCCCGGGCGGGCCGGGGAGGCCCTGGATCGGCTCGCGTCGGAGCGCGACGTATCCAAGGAGGTGCGGGCACACGCTCGATCCATCGTGGAGGGCGTGGCCGCGCACCGCCCGGAGCTGGACGCCCGAATCGCGGTGGAAGCCCCGCTCATCCCCGTCCCGGAGCTCGGTCGCGTGGAACGAACCATCCTCCGGAGCGCGCTGTACGAGGTGCTATACTCCGCCGCGACCCCGAGCGGGGAGCCGATGCACGACGCGGTGACCCTCGCCCGGATCTACGCCGGCGATGCCGCACGACGGCTCGTCAACGGCGTGCTAGGGAGCGTTTCCAGATCGGGTGGAGGAGCCTGAAATTCGTGACTGACGGGACCACGTACGAACGACTCAAGAAGATCATCGTCGAGCAGCTCGGCGTCGACGAGGAAGAGGTCACGCCTGAGGCCTCGTTCGTCGAGGACCTGAACGCCGACTCGCTGGACCTGGTCGAGCTCATCATGAGCCTCGAAGAGGAGTTCGGGATGGAGATCTCGGACGAGGACGCCGAGAAGATCCAGAAGGTCTCCGACGCGGTCGAGTACATCGAGGAGCACCAGCAGTAGCGCGGGTGCCTTGATGGAGGCTCCCTCACTGGCGGACCTGGGCACGCGTCTCGGCATCGACCTGAGTGATCCGGACCAGGTACGCCAGGCATTCGTCCACAGCTCGTACCACAACGAGAACCCCGACCTCGCCCCCGGGCACAACGAGCGGCTCGAGTTCTATGGCGACGCCGTCATCGGCCTGGTCGTCAGCCGGCTCCTGTACGAGCGCCATCCCGACGAGGACGAGGGGTTCCTGACGGCCCGTCGCGCCGCCCTGGTCAACCGCGAGGCGCTGGCCGGCATGGCGCTCGAGCTCGGACTCGACCGCCTGCTGCTGCTCGGACGCGGTGAGGCCGAGGGCGGTGGCGCGACGCGACCCTCCGTCCTGGCCGCGTGCTTCGAAGCGCTGGCCGGCGCCCTCTCCCTCAGCGAGGGGCCGGATCGAACCACCGAGGTGCTGCGCCGGCTCTTCGTCCCGCGCCTCGAGGCCCTCTCGGTCGACACGGCGCCGAAGTCGGCCAAGTCGCGCTTCCAGGAGCTCACCCAGCGCGTGCACGGGCTGAAGCCGGTGTACCAGCTGCGGAGCAGCAGCGGTCCGCCGCACCTCCAGGAGTTCGTGGTCGCCGCCATGCTGGACGGGCGGGAGCTGGGGATCGGGACCGGCTCCAGCCGCCAGCGGGCGGAGGAGCAGGCCGCCGCCGCCGCCCTCGAGGCCCTCGAGGCGGAGAGCGAGGCCGTGGCGGGCGCGCGACCGCGGAGAGCGGCGAAGGCTCCGTGAGCCGCCTGCGCGAGCTTCGGCTCCACGGCTTCAAGTCCTTCGCCGACCAGACCCGCTTCGTCTTCGAGCCCGGCGTCAACGCCGTCATCGGGCCGAACGGCTCCGGCAAGAGCAACATGGCCGATGCCGTGCGATGGGTGCTCGGCGAGCAGTCCAACCGATCCCTGCGCACGCGGCGCGCCGACGACGTCATCTTCGCCGGCTCCGAGTCGCGCAAGCCGCAGGGCATGGCCGAGGCCGTCCTCACCCTGGACAACGAGGATGGATGGCTGCCGATCGACTTCGCCGAGGTCAGCATCGGACGGCGGGCATATCGGTCCGGCGACAGCGAGTACCTGATCAACGGGGCGCGCGCCCGCCTGCGCGACGTGGTCGAGCTCCTGGGCGAGGGCCGGCTGGGCGCGAACGAGCTCGTGGTCGTGGGGCAGGGGACGGTCGACGCGGCCCTCTCGCTCCGGCCCGAGGAGCGCCGGCAGCTGTTCGAGGAGGCGGCCGGCGTCAAGGGCCTGCAGGTCAAGCGCAACGAGGCGTCGGGCCGGCTGACGAAGTCCCTGGACAACCTGGCGCGGGTCAGTGACATCATCGGCGAGCTCAAGCCGCAGGTCCGCCGCCTGGCCCTCCAGGCCGAGCACCAGCAGCAGCACGATGCCCTGGGCGCGCGTGCACGGGCGCTGGTAGGGGCGTCCCATCGGCGCCGTGAGCAGCAGGCGCGCGCGCGCCTTGGCGACGCCCGGCGTGCCGCCGCGGCGGCCGAGGCGGCCCTCGCCGCCTTCCGCGAGTCGCAGGAGGCCACGCGCAGCGCGGTGCAGGCGGCGGAGGCCCGCTACTGGGAGGCCGAGGAGGCGGCGCGGGTGGCGGCCCAGGAGCGCGAGGCGACGCGCGAGGCGCTGATCCGGGCCGAGAGCCGGCTCGAGAACCTCGACGCCAGGCTGCGCGAGCTCGGTGCGAGCCTGGCCCGCGAGGAGCGGGAGCTGGCCGACGCGGAGCAGTCGGCGGCGGCACCGGCGACCACGACGCAGGAAGAGATCGCCCCGGCCCTGGCCGAGGCCCAGGCCGCGGAGGAGGGCTGGCGGCTGACCGTCACCCGCCTGGCCGAGGCCGACGAGGCACTGCTCGCCGCCGAGGAGGCGGTGGCCGCCGTCCGGGCGCGCGAGAGCGACCGGATCGCGACCGCCGCGCGGGCGTCCGAGGAGGCCGCGCGGCACGTTGCCCGCCTCGAGCAGCTCGAGCGCGAGACTCGAGACCTCCGCGCCCGCGTCTCGGAAGCCAGCGACGCGAGTGGGCGTGCCGCGGCCGCGGTGGCGGAGGCGTCACGACGGGTCGAGGACGCGCGGGTGGCACTCGACAACGCCGCCGCGCAACGCGACGAGGAACAGGCCGCGGCGGACGCCGCGCGGCAGCGCGCCGTCGAGCTCGACGAGCGGCGGCGGGCGCTCCGCGCCGAGCTCGACGCGATCGCCGAGCCGCACGATGCCGCCTCCCGACTGGGGCGCCGGCTGCGCGCCGCCGGGTGGCCGTCGCTGCTCGACGCCATCGACGCGCCGGAGGCGTCGTGGCCGGCCATCGAGGCCGTCGTCGGCGGGGAGCTGGAGGGCGCGCTGCTCTGGAAGGACGCCGATCCGTCCGAGGCGCTCGACGCCGCGCGCGGGGCGGCCCGACTGCTGGCGCCCGGCGAGGCGAAGGTGGCTGAGCGGGAGGCCGCCTGCGCGGCTGTGGACGGCTCGATGACGCTCGCCGAATGGGTCGGGGGAGCGGGTGCGCCGGAGGCGTTCCATCGCACCGTCGTGGCGCGCGACCTCGGCGCCCTGCTCGCGGGCTGGCGGCGGCTCCCGGCGGGGTGGAGCGCGGTCACCGACGCGGGCGACCTGGCGGACGCCCGTGGCATCGTCGTGCTGCGTGGGCGAGCGGATCCACCGGGCGGCGCGGCCGCGCGCGTCCACGCCCGGCGACGAGAGCTGACTGACGCCGTCACGCGGCTCGAGGAGGAGACGGCCAGCGCGCAGCGCGCAGCCCACGACGCCACGGAGCGGCTGCGCGCCGCACGGGACGCCCACCTGGCCGCGAGCGAGCGCCACGACGACGCGGAGCGTCGCCTGCGTCAGGCCCGGGGCGAGGAGGAGGCGGCGGCCGCCCAGGCCGAGCGCCTGGAGGCGAGGCTCCTGCGCCTGGACGAGGAGCGGGCCGCCCTGGGGCCGATGCCGGCCGCGAGCGCCACGTCGGCCGGCGACGGCACGACCTCGGAGCTTCCGCAGCTCGAGGCCGCCGCGCTCGGCGCGCGTGCCGAGCGGGACCGTTTGGCGGCGGAGCGGGACACGGCGCGCGAACGCTGGACGGCGAGCCGACAGGCGGCGGAGGAGATCGAGACCAGGACCGCGGGGCAGCGCCAGGAGCGCGCCGTCCGCGAGGCACGGATCGCCCAGCTCCGGGCCGCGCTGCCCGAGCGCCGATCGCAGATCGAGGTCGCGACGGCCGAGCGCGACGAGGTCGCCACGGCGGCGGCCGCAACGAGGGAGGCCGATGAGGCAGCGCGCGCGCGCCACCAGGCGGCCGAGGCGTCGCGGGCGGAGCGACGCCGCGAGCTGCTCGAGCTGGAGCGCGGCGCCGGGAGCGCCGGCACCCGGTTGGCCGAGCTGGAACGGCAGGCCCAGGCCACGGCGATCGAGGCGTCGCGTCGCGACGAGGCGCTCGGGGCGCTGGCGCGCGAACGGGAGCTCGCCATGGAGGGCCTGCCGGAGACGGATGCCGCGCCGCCGACCGACGAGGTGGAGGCACTGGACGACGAGGCGCTCGAGGTCGAGCTGCGGAGGGTTCGCCGCACGCTGGCGCAGATCGGATCGGTCAACCCGTTCGCCGTCGAGGAGCACCGCGAGCTGGCGACCCGGCTGGACGAGATGAGCGGACAGGACGCCGACCTGCGAGCGGCCATCACCTCGACCGAGGAGCTCATCGCCCGGCTGGACGGGGAGATCACCCAGCAGTTCGACACCGCCTTCCGCGCCATCGCGGAGCACTTCGACGCGTACTGCCGGCTCCTCTTCGCCGGCGGCTCCGGTTCGCTGCAGATGGCCGACGAGGCCGATGGCGACGCGCCCGGCGGCATCGAGATCGTGGTGCGGCCGCCCGGCAAGCGGCTGCAGCGCCTGGCCATGCTGTCGGGCGGCGAGCGGGCGCTGACCGGTGTCGCCCTGCTGTTCGCCATGCTGACGGTGAACCCGGTACCCTTCTGCATCCTGGACGAGGTCGACGCCGCGCTGGACGAGGCCAACATCGGCCGCTTCGCGCAGGCGCTCCGGCGCCTCTCGGAGTCGATCGACTTCGTCGTCATCACGCACAACCGCGCCACCATCGAGGTGGCCGACACGATCTACGGAGTCACCATGACCGATGCCGCGGTCAGCCGCGTCCTCTCGCTCCGCCTCGCCGACCTGCCGGCCGAGGTGACCGCCTAGTGTTCTGGCGCCGCCGCGAGCGCCCGGCCGAACCCCAGGTCCCCGCCGAACCGGACGTCGCCCCCGTGGCGCCGACCGCCCCGGAACCCGAGCCGGTGGCCGCGCCACCGATGACCGTGGCGCGTCCGCGCCGCGAGGCCGGCGGCATGGGGCTGCGCGGGCGTCCCTCGGGCCTCGGCGCCCGGCTGCGCTCGGTGTTCGGGGCGGGCACCACCGCGACCGACGAGACGTGGGACGAGGTCGAGGAGGCGCTGATCGCCGCCGACGTGGGTGGTCCGGCCACGCTCGAGCTGGTGGACGCGGCCCGTGAGCGATTCCGCGCCGCCGGTGGCCGCAGCGGCGAAGACGCGCGGCGCGCGCTGGCCACCGAGATCCGCGATCGGCTCGCCCGGGTCGGGTCGGGCCGATTCGAGCTCGGGCCGGCGCCGTCGGTGATCCTCTTCGTCGGCGTCAACGGGACCGGCAAGACGACGACCATCGCCAAGCTGGCGCACCGGCTCCTGGCCGAGGGGCACAGCGTCGCGCTCGCGGCCGCGGACACGTTCCGCGCGGCGGCGGTCGAGCAGTTGCGCATCTGGGGCGAGCAGCTCGGCGTATCGGTCATCGCCCAGCGGGCGGGCGCCGATCCGGGCGCCGTGGCGTTCGACGCGGTCGCGGCCGCCGAGTCGCGCAACCTCGACGCGATGCTGGTCGACACGGCCGGCCGGCTCCAGAACAAGCAGCAGCTGATGGACGAGCTGTCGAAGATCCGGCGGGTCATCCAGCGGCGGCTGCCGGACCAGCCGCGACACGTGCTGCTCGTCCTGGATGCCACGACGGGTCAGAACGGGCTGTTGCAGGCCGAGGCGTTCAGCCGCGAGGCAGGGGTCACGGGCATCGTGCTGACCAAGCTCGACGGCACCGCCAAGGGCGGCGTCGCGCTGGCCGCGGCGGATCGATTGGGGGTGCCGATCGTCTTCGCCGGCGTCGGCGAGGAGGTCGACGCGCTGGCGCCGTTCGACCCCGAAGCCTTCGTCGAGTGGCTGTTCGCCGAGTAGGCTTCGTTGCCGGTCGGCCGGCCGACGCCTAGAATGGGCAGCCGTTTGCCGGTCATCCCAGGCCGGCCCCGCCATCCCCGTACCGGTTGAGCATGTTCGAGTCCCTCTCGTCGCGCCTGCAGGGCATCACCCAGCGCCTGCGCGGCAAGGCCCGCATCACCGAAGCCGATCTCGACGCCGCGCTGCGCGAGATCCGCCTCGCGCTGCTCGAGGCGGACGTCAACTTCAAGGTCGTCAAGGAGTTCGTCGGTCGCATCCGCGAGCAGGCGGTCGGGACCGATCTCCTCACCGGCCTCAATCCGGGGCAGCAGATCGTCAAGATCGTCCACGACGAGCTCGTCGCGACGCTGGGGGGCGAGCGCCACCACCTGGGACTCGACGGCCGTCCCGCGGTGATCATGATGGTCGGCCTGCAGGGCTCCGGGAAGACGACCACGGCGGCGAAGCTGGCGGTTCGGCTGCGCCGCGAGGGCAAGCGACCGCTGCTCGTGGCGGCCGACGTCTACCGGCCCGCCGCGGTCGACCAGCTCGTGCAGCTCGGGGATCAGATCGGCGCGGAGGTCCACACCCGCCCGGTCGGCACGCCGGCCCTCGAGGTGGCCCGCTCCGGGCTGGAGGCCGCGCGGCAGCGCAACCACGACGTGATGATCCTCGACACCGCCGGCCGGCTCCACGTCGACGAGGCCATGATGGACGAGCTGGTGCGCATCTCCGGGACGGTGACGCCGTCCGAGACGCTCCTGGTCGTCGACGCCATGACCGGCCAGGAGTCGGTGCGCGTGGCGGAGGCGTTCCACGCCCGCCTGCCGGTCACCGGCCTGGTTCTGACCAAGATGGACGGCGATGCGCGAGGCGGCGCGGCGCTCAGCATCCGCGCCGCGACCGGGCTGCCCGTGGCCTTCCTCGGCACCGGGGAGCGCACCGACGGGCTGGAGCCCTTCCATCCCGACCGCCTGGCGCAGCGCATCCTGGGCATGGGCGACATCCTGAGCTTCGTCGAGCGCGTCCAGGAGAACGTCGACCGCGAGGAGGCCGAGCGCGCGGCCCAGCGCATGATGGAGAACCGGTTCACGCTGGAGGACTTCCGCAGCCAGCTGAACCAGATCAAGAAGATGGGGCCGATCGGCCAGCTGGTCGGCATGATCCCCGGCGCCGGCGCCATGGCGGGCGCCGCTCAGGAAGCGGTCGACTCGGGCCAGATGACGCGCATCGAGGCGATCATCGACTCGATGACCCCCGAGGAGCGGCGACGACCGGAGATCATCAAGGCCTCGCGGCGTCGGCGCATCGCCCTGGGGAGCGGGACGTCGACGGCCGAGGTCAATCGGCTGCTGAAGCAGTTCGTCGAGATGCAGAAGATGATGAAGATGCTCTCCGGCGGCAAGCTGCCACGCATGGGCGGCGGCCTCGGCGCGCTGCTGGGGCGCTGAACCACCGATGCATCGACTCGTCATCGCCGCGACCACGCTGCTCGCCCTGACCGGGGCGGTCGTCGTCGGCGCCTACCTCTTCCTCTTCGCGGCCTCGAGCGACCGGCTGGCGACCCTCGCGCCCGAGCGGACGGCGTTCTACGTCAACGTCTACCTGCAACCCTCGACCGGGCAGCAGATGAACCTGGCCGGCCTCATCGGCCGCATCCCCGGCTTCGAGGACACCTCGACGCTCGACGAGAAGATCGACCAGATCGCGGAGAACCTGCTGTCCGGATCGGGGATCGACTACCGCACCGACGTCAAGCCCTGGCTCGGCAACCAGCTGGCGATCGCCGCCTGGCCGGGCGGGGAGCAGCTCGAGGCGCAGCCGGTCCTGCTCGCCGAGGTGAAGGACCGGGCGGCCGCGGAGGCGTCGATCGCCGACGTCGCCAGCGACACCGAGTTCCGCACCGAGGCGTACGGCGGCGTCGACCTGCACCTTGCCGATGGCACGGCCTACGCGTTCGTGGACGACCGGACATTGGTGGTGGCCCCGGACGCGGCCGACCTGCAGGCGGTCGTGGACGTGGCCGGTGGCGATCCCGACCTCGCGTCGCGCACGGACTTCCGCACCACGATGGACAGCCTGCCGGCCGATCACCTGGCCTCGGTCTTCGTCGACCTGGCGGCCATCGCCGAGGCGACCGATACGGCCGAGCAGCTGGCCGCGGTGAGCACCGCCGGCGCGGCGCTGGTCGCCGAGCGCGACGGCATCCGTCTGAGCGGCAGCGCGCCGTTCGACATGCAGGACGCCGGCGCGTCCTCGAAGGCGACCTTCGCCCTCGGCACGGAGCCCTCCAGCCTGGTGGACTGGATGCCCGACGACACCGTCGCGGAGCTCGTCGTGTTCGGCCTGCGCCAGACGCTGGAGGACGCGGAAGCGGCAGTGCAGGCGACGCCGGACGGCCAGGACGTCACGAGCACCCTCGACGCGGTGCGTGCCATCGCCGCCTTCGGCCTGGGAGTCGATCTCGACAAGGACATCCTGCCGCTGCTCGACCGCGAGGTGGCGATCGCCATCAGCGGCGTCGACGGTGACCTCCCGACGGGCCAGCTGCTGCTTCGGCCGGACGATCCCGACGCGGCCGAGCAGGCGCTGGACCGCGTGGCCGACGGCCTCGCGAACCTGGCCGGCGCGACGCGCGCCGAGTCCGACGTCGACGGCGTGACCGTCTCGACGCTGGACGTCCCCGACGTGGCCACCATCGCCTGGACCCGCGCCGAGGGCCTGCTGATCCTGGGCCTCCGTCCCGAGGACGTCGCGGCTGCCGTGCGGGCCCACGACAGCGGGGAGGCCCTCGGAGCGACGGACGCCTACCGGCGCACCTTCGAGGTCGCCGGCGCGCGCGCCGGCAACGAGGCGTGGGTGGACGTGCAGGCCGCCATCCGGCTGCTGGGGGCCGACGCGGACCTGCCCCAGGACGCTCGCGATATCCTTGGCCAGATCGGTGCGTTCGGGTTCACCGCCCCGTCCCGGTCAGATCAGATCGAGTTCCACGCGGTGGTGACGGTCGACGACCGCACCGCCGAATGACCGCAGCACGACAACCATCAGAGAGGTGATCACCACTTGGCAGTTCGCATTCGATTGACTCGCGTCGGCGCCACGAAGCGGCCGGCATACCGGGTCATCGCCATCGACCAGCGCCGTCCGCGCGACGGGCGCGCCCTCGAGATCCTGGGGTACTACGACCCGTTGACCGAGCCGGCCACCGTCCACCTCGAGACGGAGAAGATCAAGGCCTGGATCGGCAAGGGCGCGCAGCCGTCCGAGACGGTCACGAAGCTCATGCGCCTGGCCGAGAAGCCGGCCGCGGACGCGGAGGGGACGGCGAAGCCGAAGCGAGCGACCCGATCGTCGAAGCCGAAGGCGTCGGCCAAGAAGGCAGAGCCAGCCGCCGAGGCCGAGCCAGCCGCCGAGGCTGAGCCAGCCGAAGCGGCGACGGAGGCGCCCGCCGAAGCGGAGCCGACCGAGGCGTGAAGGAGTTCCTGGAGTACGTCGCCCGGTCGCTCGTCGACAAGCCGGACGCCGTCTGGGTCGAGGAGGACCGGGAGGGCGACGAGACCATCCTGACCCTGGGCGTCGACCAGGAGGACATGGGCCGCGTCATCGGACGTGACGGCCGGATCGCCAACGCGATCCGCAGCCTGCTGCGTGTCATGGCCACCCGGGATGGGCGCCACGTCGAGCTCGAGATCGTCTCCGACGACGACTGACCGGCTGGCCGTCGCGCGCATCATCGGCCCGAAGGGCCTGAGCGGCGCCGTGCGGCTGGAGCTGGTCACCGACTGGCCGGAGGAGCAGATCGTCGTCGGCGCCGAGCTCTGGCTCGAGGGTGACGACAAGCCGGTGCGCGTCACCCGCGTCGAGCGCGGCGGGCGCGTCCTCGCCGTGCACCTCGATCGGCTCGGCTCGCGGGAGGCCGCCGAGGCGGTCGTTGGCCGCTACCTGGAGGCTCCGGCGGCGCCACTGCCTGCCGACACGTACTTCTGGCATGACCTCATCGGCCTGCGCGTCGAGGACGAGCACGGCTCGGTCATCGGCGAGCTGGTCGAGATCTTCCGCGCCGGCGGCAACGAGGTGTATCGCGTGGTCGGGCCGGAGGGCGAGCGGCTGGTGCCGGCGCTGCGCAGTGCGATCAGCCGGATCGACCTCGAGCAGGGGCGGATGGTGCTCGCCCCCGACGACGCCGAGGAGGTCCGCTGAGGGCCGATGCGGATCGACGTCGTCACCCTCTTCCCCGAGCTGATCGAGCCGGCCCTCAGGACGTCGATCATCGGGCGCGCGGCGGAGAGCGGCCGGGTCGAGTTCGGCATCCACGACCTTCGTGATCACGGGTTGGGCCGGCACCGCTCCGTGGACGACTACCCGTACGGCGGGGGAGCGGGGATGGTGATGCGCCCCGAGCCGCTGTTCGCGGCCATCCAGCCGCTGCGCGACGCCGGCGCCCATGTCGTCCTCATGGACGCCGCAGGTGAACGCCTGACCGATGCGCTGGCGCGCGAGCTCGCCGGGGTGCAGCACCTGGCGCTGGTCTGCGGCCGATACGAGGGCGTGGACGAACGCGTCCGGACGCTGGTCGATCGGGAGGTGAGCATCGGCGACTACGTCGTCACCGGCGGGGAGCTGCCGGCGCTCGTGGTGGTCGACGCGGTCGTGCGGCTGGTCCCGGGCGTGATCGCCGAGGCGTCGCACGTCGACGACTCGTACGCGTCGGGCCTGCTCGAGTATCCCCAGTACACGCGGCCGGAGACGTTCCGCGACCTGGCCGTCCCGCCGGTGCTGCTGTCCGGCAATCACGGGGAGGTCGAGCGCTGGCGCCGTCGCGAGGGGCTGCGACGCACCCTCGAGCGACGGCCCGATCTGCTCGATGGCGCCGAGCTGAGCGACGAGGACCGCCGATTCCTCGACCGCTTGCGCCGAGGGCAGGACGAGGCCTAGCGCCGCCTCGCGGCCGGGTGCCGCGCTTGTCGGCCCGCGGAGCGTGTTGCTATACTTCCTCGGTCGCGGCCGCTCTGCGCGGTCGCGTTCGCATGCCACGCCAGTAAGCCGCGGGTAAGCCCGCGATAAGAGGTCGCCCCCAGGATGAACGCCATCAAGGAGCTCGAGCGCGAGCAGCTCCGGACCGACGTACCGGAGATCGCCCCCGGCGATACCGTTCGCGTCTCGGTCAAGGTCGTCGAGGGCAACCGTGAGCGCGTCCAGGTCTTCGAGGGCACCGTCATGCGGATGCGTGGCGGCGGCCTCAACCACCAGATCACCGTTCGCCGCATCGCCAGCGGCGTCGGCGTCGAGCGCACGTTCATGGTCCACGCCCCCCGGATCGACAAGATCGAGGTCGTCCGTCACGGCGTCGCGCGGCGCGCGCAGCTCTACTTCCTGCGCGATCGCGTCGGCAAGTCCGCCACCCTCCGCGAGCGCCGCTCGAACTGACCCGGTGACCCGGTCCGCCTCGGCACCGGTTCACCGAACGCGTCCCGTGCGCCCCACCCGTCCCCGCGCGCGCGACGCGCACATGCGCCACGAGCGTGAGCTGCACCTGGCCGGCTTCCGTCGCGTCGCCGGGATCGACGAGGTCGGGCGCGGCTGCCTGGCCGGCCCGGTCGTGGCGGCGGCGGTCATCCTCCCCGAGCGTCACCGCATCCGGGGCCTGCGCGACTCGAAGGTGCTGGGACGCGCCCGACGTGAAGCGCTCTACGCCCAGATCCTGGATCGGGCTGAGGCGGTCGGCGTGGGCTGCGTGGAGGTCGAGACCATCGACCGCATCAACATTCTCCAGGCCACCAAGCTCGCCATGCGCGAGGCGCTCGGCCGCCTCAACCAGCCGGCCGATCACCTGCTCATCGACGCGCTGTCGCTGCGCGACGTCGAGCTGCCGCAGCGGCCCATCATCGACGGCGACGCCATCAGCGCTTCGATCGCGGCCGCCAGCATCGTCGCCAAGGTGACGCGCGACCGGATCTGCGACGAGATGGATCGTCGCTTCCCGGCGTACGGCTTCGCGCGCAACAAGGGCTACGGGACGCGGCACCACGTCGATGCGCTGCTCGGCGAGGGACCGTGCGAGTGGCATCGGCGCTCCTTCTCGCCCATCCGACAGCTCCTCGCCGGTGAGCAGCTGTCGCTGGCCCTCGACTTCACCATCGTGGACGAGGCGACGCTCGACCCCGACTGATCACCCCGCACCGCCGCCCCAGCCTCGCCTCCCGCGAGGAGACCCGATGTCCAATCCGCGCCACGAGCTCGGCCTGCGTGCGGAGGCGGCGGTGGCGGCATGGCTGGCGAGATGCGGCTGGCGGATCCTGGCCACGCGCCACCGCGTCCGCGGCGTGGGCGAGGTCGACCTGGTCGCCCTCGACCCGTCCGAGGTGCTCGTCGCGCTGGAGGTCCGCGCCCGGCGGTCGACGCGGACCGGGGCGGCTGCCGCCACGCTCGACGGGCGGCGGGTCGGACGCCTGGCCCGGACCCTGGCCGGCTACGCGGAGCGATCGCCGGTTCGTCACCGTGGCCTCCGCATCGACCTGGTCACGGTGGAGCCGGACACGGTGACGGGGTGGCGGATGGTCCGCCACCCCGCCGTGGGCGAGCGTTGAAGCGCGCGGCGGAGGTCAGCCGCCGAAGAGCACCTCGAGCACGCGGATCGAGGCGATGTACGGCCGCGTGACGCCGTAGATGCCGTGCCGGTCGGTGGCGTACTGCCCCTGGTAGTACGCGGCGAGGACGAGCTCACGGTCGCCGTCGTAGCGCTGGAGGTAGTGCGCCAGCAGCCGCACGCCCGCCCGCACGTTGTGGGTGGTGTCGTGGATGTCGACGGGCGTGCCGAGCATCGCCTCGGCGACCCACGCTCCGGTGGCCGGCATGAGCTGCATGACGCCGACCGCTCCAGCCGAGCTCACCACCTCCTGGCGCCAGCCCGACTCCTGCCAGGCGACGGCCAGCGCGAAGGCGGGTGGCACGCCGAAGCGCTGCGCCTCGGTGACGATGAGCTGCCGCATGGCGTCGCGTTCGGCGACCAGCCGAGCCATCGACGGCGGCATGGCCGGGGCAGCCGGCGCGGCCGGGGCAGCCGGCGCCGGAGTGGGGTTCGATGCCGTCGGAGCGCTGCCCGGGATGGTCAGCTGCTGCCCGCCGTAGATGCGGCTGGGATTGGTGATGGCGTTGGCCGCGACGATGGCTGACACGCTCACGCCGTAGCGGCGGGCGATGGTCCACAGGCTCTCGCCGCGCGCGACGGTGTGGACGGTGGCCGACGCGACGGGTGCGGCCGGCGCCGCCGCCGGTGCGGGCGCGGCCGGGGCAGCCGGCGCTGGCGCCGTCATCCGCAGCCGCTGACCGACGTAGATGCGGTTCGGGTTGGCGAGGCCGTTGAGCGCGACGATGTCGGCGATCGCGACGCCCTGTCGCCGCGAGATGCCGGTCAGGGTGTCGCCATCCTGGACGACGACGACCGGATCGGCCGCCAGCGCGACGCCGACGAGGAGTGGGCCGGCCGTCAGCGCGGTGGCCAGGCCGAGAGCGGGGAAGAGCCGGGGACGGTGGGACAACATGGACCTCCGGTGAGCACGGCCAGGAGTCTCGAATTCGACGAAATCTCCGGTTGCGTCGGTGGAGCGACGCGCGAGCCGATGCTAGGAGCCGTCCGGGACGGGTCAAGGTACGAGCGGGCGGCCGCATCGGTACTGGAGTACCGTCCGGTGCGGTCCGGACCGGATCGGTGGGCCGGAGCCTCCCTGGGGGGGGCGGGCGCCCTCTGGTATACTGTCGGACGGCCCACGCCACCGCGTGGCGCCGTGTCCCCATCACACACGCCCGGCGGATCTCGCTGGCCATCGGTGCTCGCGCCTGATCGGTGCGAGTCGGCCCGAGACGCGAGGCCGGGCGGAGGAACAACCGGAGGTATCTCTTGGCTGCCACGACCATGAAGCAGCTGCTCGAAGCGGGCGTCCACTTCGGGCACCAGACTCGGCGCTGGAATCCGAAGATGCGCGAGTACATCTTCGCGGAGCGCAACGGGATCCACATCATCGATCTCGCGCAGACCGTCACCCGCCTGGACGATGCGCTGGAGTTCGTCCGCGAGACCGTTCGCCGGGGCGAGGGCATCCTCTTCGTCGGCACGAAGAAGCAGGCCCAGGAAGCCATCGCGGAAGCCGCGCAGCGCTCCAACCAGCACTTCGTCAACACGCGCTGGCTGGGCGGCATGCTCACCAACTTCAACACGATCAAGCGCCGGATCCAGCGCCTCGAGGCCCTGGAGGCCCGGCGCGACTCCGGCGAGTTCGAGCGCCTCACCAAGAAGGAGGCGTCGAAGCTCAACGACGAGATCACCAAGCTGGACGCGGCCCTGGGCGGCATCCGCAAGATGCGCCGCCTGCCGGGGGCGGTCTTCATCGTCGACCCGCACCGCGAGTCGATCGCGGTCGCGGAGGCCCGGCGGCTGGAGATCCCGATCGTGGCCATGACCGACACGAACTGCGACCCCGACGTCGTCGACTGGGTCATCCCGGCCAACGACGACGCCATCCGCTCGGTCAAGCTCGTGTGCGGGCTGGTTGCCGATGCGGCGGCCGGCGCCATCGTGGAGCGGCAGGCGCGCCTGGACGAGGAGTTCGAGCAGGCCGAGGCCATGCCCCCGGTCGACGAGGCGGCCCTCACGTCGGAGGCCGATTACACCGCGGCCCTGGCCTCGGGCGAGGCGCTCGTCTTCGAGCCCGAGCCGGAGGACGACGAGGAGGAGGAGCGCCGCGCCCGCGCGCGGCGAGCCGCGCACATCGAGGAGGGCGAGCCCGAGCGCGATCCCGACCGTGAGCACGAGCGCCTCATCGACGAGCACAGCAAGGAGCCCCGCGTCTAGGCGGTGGCAGGAAGGAACATGACGAACACCCTGATGATCAAGCCCGAGGATGTGAAGCGGCTCCGGGAGCAGACCGGCGCCGGGATCATGGACTGCAAGCGTGCGCTCGAGGAATCGGGCGGCGACTACGAGAAGGCCGCCCTGTGGCTCCGCGAGAAGGGCCTGTCGACGGCTGCCAAGAAGGCCGGCCGCGCCGCGCGCGAGGGCATGATCGCCAGCTACATCCACCACGGCGCGCGTCTCGGCGTCCTGCTGGAGCTGAACTGCGAGACCGACTTCGTGGCGCGGACCGACGACTTCCAGCAGCTGGCCCGCGACCTCGCCATGCAGATCGCCGGCATGTCGCCGCAGTACGTCGGCCGCGACGACGTCCCGGCCGAGGTGCTCGAGGAGCAGAAGCGGCTCTTCGCCATCGACGCCGAGCGTGACGGCCGGCCGGCAGACCGAATCCCGATGATCGTCGAGGGCAAGCTCAACAAGTGGTTCGAGCAGGTGTGCCTGCTCGAGCAGCCCTACCGCGACACGGACAAGAAGATCAGCGACCTCATCACCGAGAAGGTCGCCCTGCTCGGCGAGAACATCAAGGTCGCCCGCTTCGCGCGGATGGCCGTCGGTGAGACGGCGGCCGATGCGAGCGAGCCGTCCGACGAGGGCGCCTGAACCGATGACGGTGTCGACCACCGCGGACGCGACGGCCCAGGATCCCCGCCGGGTGCTGCTCAAGCTCTCCGGCGAGGCCCTGATGGGTGAGCACGAGTACGGGATCGATCCCGCAGTCGTGCGCGACATCGCGTCCCAGGTGGCCGACAGCGCCGGAGAGGGGATCCAGGTCGCCATCGTCGTCGGTGGCGGCAACATCTTCCGGGGGCTCGCGGCCTCCGCCCGCGGCATGGACCGCGCCACCGGCGACTACATGGGCATGCTGGCCACGGTCATGAACGGCCTCGCCATCCAGGATGCGCTCGAGCAGGCCGGCTGCCCGACCCGGGTGATGAGTGCCATCGCCATGAACGAGATCTGCGAGCCCTACATCCGGCGCCGCGCGGTGCGGCACCTGGAGAAGGGCCGGGTGGTGGTCATGGTCGCCGGCACCGGCAACCCCTACTTCACGACCGATACGGCCGCGACCCTGCGCGCCGTGGAGGTGCATGCGCAGGTGATCCTCAAGGCCACCCGCGTCGACGGGGTGTACGATGCCGATCCGGAGACGCACCCGGAGGCGCAGCGCTTCAGCCGCATCGGCTACACGCAGCTGCTGAGCAGCCGGCTGCAGGCCCTCGATGCCACCGCCGTCAGCCTGGCCATGGACAACGAGATGCCGATCGTCGTCTTCGACATGACGGTTCCGGGCAACATCGCCAGGGCGGTCCGCGGCGAGCGGATCGGCACGCTGATCTCAGGAGAGGAGTCCCGATGACGCACGAGGCGCTGACCGCCATCGAACCCAAGATGCAGCGTGCGGTCGAGGCGATGGAGCGTGACTTCGGCGGATTCCGCACCGGCCGGGCCTCGACCGCGCTGGTCGAGCGCATCGTGGTCGACTACTACGGCGCGCAGACCCCGCTGAACCAGCTGGCCGGCATCAGCACGCCCGACCCGCACCTCATCGTGATCCAGCCCTGGGACCGTTCGGTCCTGTCGGCCATCGAGAAGGCGATCACCAAGAGCGACATCGGCCTCGTCCCGAACGTCGACGGCACGGTGGTGCGGCTCAACGTGCCGCCGCTCACCGAGGAGCGGCGTCGCGACATGGTGAAGCAGGTGCGGCGGCGGACGGAGGAGGCCAAGATCGAGGTGCGCAACCACCGCCGGGAGGTTGCGGACCAGCTCAAGCGCGCGATGCGCGACGGCGAGCTGAGCGAGGACGACGAGCGGCGTGAGCTCGAGCAGCTGCAGAAGCTGACGGACCGCTTCATCGAGGCCATCGACTCCCGCGCCGATCGGAAGGAAGCCGAGATCCTGGAGGTCTGAGCGTGCCGGAGGCGGCCGCTCCACGGCACGTCGCGATCATCGCCGACGGCAATCGTCGGTGGGCGCGGGATCGGGGACTGCCCGTCCTGGCCGGCCACGTCCAGGGCATCGAGGCCATCCGGCCGATCGTGCGCCGCGCGCGCGACCGCGGCGTCTCGACCCTCAGCGTCTACACCTTCAGCACCGAGAACTGGTCGCGCCCCGGCGACGAGGTGACCGGCCTCTTCGGCCTCATCGACGGCGCGGTTCGGCAGTACACCGACGAGCTGATCGAGGAGGGGGTGCGGGTCCGGGTCATCGGCCGCCTGCACGAGGCGCCGGCGGACGTTCAGCGCTCCATCCGGAACGCCGAGGAGCGCACCCAGGCCGGCGCGAGGCTCGACCTCAACATCTGCTTCAACTACTCGGGCCGGGCGGAGATCGTGGACGCCGCCCGGGAGCTCATCGCCGCGCGGGTCGATCCGGAGTCCGTCGACGAGGCCCATTTCGCGACCCACCTGTACACGGCCGGCCAGCCGGACGTCGACCTGCTGATCCGGACCGGCGGGGACGTGCGGACCAGCAACTTCCTGATCTGGCAGGCGGCGTACGCCGAGCTGGTCTTCTGCCCCAAGTACTGGCCCGAGTTCACGCCGGAGGACTTCGACGAGGCCCTGGCCGACTTCGCGCGCCGCGAACGGCGCTTCGGCGGCTGATCCGATGCTCCGCACGCGCCTCCTGACCGCCGCGATCCTGGGGCCGATCATCCTCGCGGTCGTCCTGCTCGGCGAGCCGTGGCTGTCGCTGCTGATCGGTCTCGTCGCCTTCCTGGCCCTGGTCGAGGTGGTGTCGCTGCTCGACGCCGCCGGGTACCAGCCACCGCAGGTGCTCAGCATCCTGGCCGGGATGGCGCTCACGGCGGCGGGGCTCACGGCGGCGAACGCGCAGGGCGTGGGCGGCCCGGCCGCGACCCTGCTGGCGTCCCTCGACCCGCCCGGCATCGTGGCGGCCACACTGGTCGCCAGCGTCCTGCTGCTGGCCGCCGCCGGGTTCATGCGCGGCGATCCGCGGGCGGGCTTCGTGACCTGGTCGATGACGACCTTCGGCATCGCCTACGTCGGCCTGCTGCTGCCGACGATCGTGCTGGTCGCGCACCTCGCGCCACCGGGGGGCAGCTGGAGCAGCGGCGTCGGCGCCTTCGACATCGGTTCCGGGGTGGCGTGGGCGCTGACCCTGGTGCT
This sequence comes from Candidatus Limnocylindria bacterium, assembly GCA_035700865.1. Lineage (GTDB taxonomy): Bacteria > Chloroflexota > Limnocylindria > QHBO01 > QHBO01 > JACDBZ01. The sequence continues at coordinate 65,161 of DASSOH010000024.1, forward strand.
CATCGTGTGGGGCTACGACACCGGTGCGTACCTCACGGGCCGCCTGATCGGCCGGCGCCGCCTGGTGGAGCACATCAGCCCCTCGAAGACGGTGGAGGGCGTCGCCGGCGGCCTGATCCTGTCCACCATCGGCGCGGGCATCGGGGCGTGGCTGATCGGGCTCGAGCCATGGCACCCGCTGGTGATGGGCCCGCTGGTCGGCCTGGCGGCGCAGGCCGGTGACCTCGCCGAGTCGATGCTGAAGCGCGCCGCCGGCCGCAAGGAGTCCGGGTTCCTGGTGCCGGGCCACGGCGGCATCCTGGACCGCATCGACTCGTTCCTCTTCGCGGCGCCGGTGCTCGCGGGATACGCGCTCCTCGTCGCCGGCCGGATCGTATGACCGGGGTCGCCATCCTCGGGTCGACCGGATCCATCGGCCGCCAGGCGCTGGAGGTGATCGACGGGCTGGGCGATCGGTTCGAGGTGCTCGGCCTGGCCTCCGGGCGCGGCGGCGAGACGTTCGTCCAGCAGCTGGACCGATGGCCCGCGGCGCGGGCGTGGTGCGCCGAGAGCGAGGCGTCCGTGCCGGGCGACCGTCGCGCGGCGGGGCTCGTCGAGCTCGCGACGCTCGACGGGGTCGAGCTGGTGGTGGTGGCCACCACCGGGATGGCCGCGCTGCCCGCGGTGCTCGACGCGCTGCGCGGCGGCCGGCGCGTGGCGCTGGCGAACAAGGAGACGCTGGTCACCGGCGGCCACCTGGTGGCGCGCGCCCTCGACGAACTCGGCGGCGATCCGCTCGATCGCCTCCGGCCCATCGACAGCGAGCACTCGGCCATCTGGCAGTGCGTGGTCGGGGAACCGCGAGACGCCGTCGAGCGTCTGGTGCTGACCGCCAGCGGAGGGCCGTTCCGCGGCCGTCCACCGGAGTCCCTGGCGGGGGTGACGGCGGGCGAGGCGCTGGCGCACCCGACCTGGCGGATGGGGCCGAAGATCACCGTCGACTCGGCCACCCTCGTCAACAAGGCCTTCGAGGTGATCGAGGCCAAATGGCTGTACCGGCTCCCGTACTCTAGGATTGACGCCGTGATCCATCCCCAGAGCGTGGTGCACTCGCTGGTCGAGTTCACCGACGGCTCGTTCAAGGCCCAGCTCGGCCTGCCCGACATGCGCCTGCCCATCCAGTACGCGCTCACCCACCCCGACCGGCTGTCGTCGCCGACGCGCCGCTCCCATCCGGCGGATTGGGGCTCGCTCGACTTCGCGCCACTGACGCGCGGCAGCTACCCGGCGTACGACGTCGTTCGCGACGCCGCCTCCGCCGGCGGCAACCGCGGAACCGTGGTGAACGCCGCCGACGAGGTCGCGGTAGCGGCCTTCCTGGACGGTCGCATCGGCTTCATGCAGCTGACGGCGACCCTCGCGACCAGCGTCGAGCGCTGGGGCAGCGACCGCGAGCCGGAGCTCGACGAGCTGGTGGAGCTGGATGCCGAGATCCGGGACGCGCTGCGGATGGAGCTGCCCTGATGGACGTGCTCGCCACCGTCGCCGCCTTCATCGGCGTCCTGGTCGTGCTCGTGCTCGTCCACGAGCTGGGCCACTTCGTCGCCGCCAAGCGCAGCGGCATCACCGTCGAGGAGTTCGGGATCGGCTTCCCGCCGCGCATCACCTCGGTGACGTGGCACGGCACGCGATACAGCCTGAACTGGATCCCGCTGGGCGGCTTCGTGAAGATGCTCGGCGAGGACGGCGACGTCGAGATCCGGAGGCTCCGCGAACGCGGCCTCTCCGACGACGAGATCGAGCGCGCCATGAACGGGGCCTTCAACCGGCGCCCGGTATGGATCCGGGTAGGCGTGCTGCTCGCCGGCGTCGCCATGAACTTCGTGCTGGCGGCCGCCCTCTTCGCGATCGCGTTCAGCATGCCGGTGCCGTACGGCCAGGGCCCGCTGCAGGTCGTCTCGATCCAGCCGGACAGCCCGGCGAGCACCGCGCTCGACGTCGGCGACGTGATCACCGGGGCCGACGGGGAGACCTTCGATCGCTCCGCCGACCTGACCGACTACATCAACGAGCGCGCCGGAAGCGAGGTGACCCTGCAGGTCCAGCGCGACGGCAAGGCCCTCGACGTGACGGTCACGCCGCGCGTCGTCACCGAGCAGGAGCGTGCCAGTGGCGTCGGGCCGGTCGGGTTCGGCTACAAGCCGGCCGAGGTGGGTGAGGATCCGCCGATCGCTGACGGACCGATCGACGCGGTGGCGCGCGGAACCGGCTTCGCCGGCACGCTGGCCATGCAGATTCCCGGCGGCCTGGCCGATGCCGTCGGCGGCCTGCTGGGCCTGAACCCGAACGCCGGCGACGCGCGCGGACCCATCGGCATCGCCCAGGAGACGGGGGAGGTCCTCGACTCGCCGCTGTTCAACCAGCTGCTGTTCGTCGGGCTGCTGTCGGTCAACCTGGCGGTGCTCAACGTGCTGCCGTTCCCGCCGCTGGACGGCGGACGGATCGCCGTCGTGCTGGTCGAGGCCGTCCGGCGCCGCCGGCTGCCGGCCGAGCGCGAGGCGCTGATCTACCTGACCGGCTTCGCCGTCCTCATCGCCCTCGTCATCCTGATCAGCATCCAGGACATCCAGCGGCTGATCACCGGCGGCTGACACCCCTGCCGCGACCCGGCGTATATCGTGATATACGCCGGAGCTGACGCGCGCCCCATTTGGCGGTGACCGAGCGCATCGGCTATACTCCGCATCGGTTCTGCCGGCCAATGCGAACCACAAATATTGAACCTAGTGCCAGGACGTGGGTCGGTTCGCCATCCCACGTCTTTGTTTTCGTCCGGAACCGGGTAGGCGAGCGAGGAGCGGCCATGAATCGAGACTTCATCGGAGCATTGCTCCAGCTGAACGCCGAGAAGGGTGTGCCGCAGGAAATCCTGATCAGGACCCTCGAGCAGGCCATCGAATCCGCGTATCGTCGCAACGCCGATGCGCCCGAGAACGTGGTCGTGACGGTCAACCCCGAGTCGGGGGAGATCACCGTGGCGCGCGAGTACGAGGTGGTCGCCGGGGAGCAGGAGATCGAGGACCCCGAGCTCCAGATGACGGCCGCCGCCGCACAGAAGATCGATCCCACCACCGGCGTGGGCGGCAAGGTGCGCGTGCCGGAGAACGTGACGCAGGCCCAGCTGGGCCGCATTGCGGCGCAGACGGCGGGGCAGGTCTACCGCCAGCGGCTGCGCGAGGCGCAGCGCGACGTGATCTTCCAGCAGTACGCCGCCCGCGAGGGCGAGATCATGACCGGGAACGTGCAGCGCACCACCGACTCGGCCGTCGTGCTCGACATGGGCAAGGACGTCGAGGCGGTGCTGGCCGTGACCGAACAGCTGCCGAACGAGACATATCGCATCGGGCAGCACCTCAAGGTCTACGTGATGGAGGTGCGGCGCACGACGCGCGGCCCGGTCATCGTCGCCAGCCGCACGCACCGGGGCTTCCTCCGCCGCCTGATGGAGATGGAGATCCCCGAGATCTACAACGGCACCGTGGTGATCCGGGGGATCGCCCGCGAGGCTGGCAGCCGCTCCAAGGTGGCGGTCGAGTCCCGTCAGCCCGGCGTCGACGCCAAGGGCGCGGCGGTCGGGCAGCGCGGGGCGCGGATCCAGGCCATCGTCGCCGAGCTCAACGGCGAGAAGGTCGACATCGTGCTGTGGGACGAGGATCCGGGGCGCTTCGTCGCCGAGGCGCTGAGCCCCGCCGAGGTGCTCAGCGTGCGGATCGACGAGGAGCACAAGATCGCCAACGTCATCGTGCCCGAGCGTCAGCTCAGCCTGGCCATCGGCAAGGAGGGGCAGAATGCCCGCCTGGCCGCGAAGCTGACCGGCTGGCGCATCGACATCCGCTCGGAGGCGGGCGTCGCCACCGCGGCCGCCGGCAGCGGCGAGCATGGTGCCGAGGCCGGCGCCGAGGCGCCGGACGATGCCGAAGCGACGACCTGATCACGTCCCGACCCGCACCTGCGCGGTGTGCCGGACCTCGCGCCCGAAGCGCGAGATGGACCGGCTGGTTCGCGGGGCGGACGGGCTCATCCACCTCGATCCGACCGGGAAGCTGGCGGGCCGGGGCACATACATCTGTCATGAACCGGCCTGCCGGGACCCGCGGCGCGCCGCCGGGGCCGTCAGGCGGGCACTCGACGCGGATCTCGCGCCGGGAACGTTCGAAGTCGAGGTGAAGCATGCCGCCGAATAGATACCGACCGCGCCGAGGGCCACGTCCGCAGCGCAAGCGCAGCGGACCACGCCCGGGTGGCGTGCTCACCGAGACGGCCCCGCAGCGCCCGTCCGGCCCGGTCGAGCTGCCCAATCCCGTCGTGGTCAAGGACCTCTCGGAGGCGCTGGGCGTCAGCAACGCCGACATCATCAACGTCCTGATCCGCAACGGGATCTTCGCCACCGTCAACCAGTCCATCGACTTCGACACCGCGTCGCTGGTCGCCGGCGAGCTCGGGATGGAGACCGTCGAGCGCGGCGCCGCCGAGCGTGCCGCCGCCGAGGAGGCGCGCGAGCAAGAGCTGGTGAAGCCCGGTGCCGAGTCCGCCGACGCCCGTCCCAGCCTGTGGAGCGAGGATGATCCCTCCAAGCTCACGACGCGCGCGCCGATCGTGACCGTCATGGGCCACGTCGACCACGGCAAGACCAGCCTCCTGGACGCGGTCCGCGAGACCAAGGTCGCGGCGGGGGAGTCCGGCGGCATCACCCAGCACATCGGTGCGAGCGAGGTCACCCACAACGGACGCCGCATCGTCTTCCTGGACACGCCGGGCCACGAGGCCTTCAGCGCCATGCGCGCGCGTGGCGCCCAGGTCACCGACATCGCGATCATCGTGGTGGCGGCCGATGACGGCGTGATGCCGCAGACCAAGGAAGCCATCGACCACGTGCGCGCGGCGCGCGTGCCGATGATCGTGGCGATCAACAAGATCGACAAGCCGGACGCGAACCCGGACCGGGTGAAGCAGGAGCTGGCCGACAACAACGTGCTCATCGAGGAGTACGGCGGCGACGTCATCTCCGTTCCGGTGAGCGCGAAGCAGCGCACCGGCATCGACGAGCTGATGGAGATGGTGCTGCTGGTCGCCGATCTGCAGGACCTCAAGGCCAACCCCGACCGCGACGCGATCGGCACGATCGTGGAGTCGAAGGTCGACAAGGGCCGCGGCAACGTGGCCACGGTCCTGGTCCAGACCGGAACGCTCAAGGTCGGCCAGGTCGTCACCGTCGGCAAGACGTGGGGACGCGTCCGAGCCCTGAACACCGCCGCCGGCAAGCGCGTGAAGCAGGCGGAGCCGGCCACGGCGGTCGAGATCATCGGCCTCCAGGGCTTGCCCGAGGCCGGCGACCACCTGCTGGTCGTGGCCGACGAGAAGGCGGCGCGCGACGCGGCCGAGGCCGCCGAGCGTGCGGCGGCCGGCGGCGAGGGCCGCCAGGTCAGCAGCCTCGAGGAGATCAGCGCGGCCATCCAGGCCAGCGAGACGGCCGAGCTGCGTGTCGTCCTCAAGACCGACGTCCAGGGGTCGCTGGGTGCCATCCGCGGCGCCCTGGAGCGGCTGAACACGACCGAGGTGCGGATCAACATCCTGCGCGAGGGCGCGGGCGACATCAACGAGTCCGACGTGAACCTCGCCTCGGCCTCGGACGCGGTGATCATCGGCTTCAACACGCGGCTGGACGCCGGAGCGCAGCGTGCCGTGGAGGCCACGGGCGTGGACGTGCGCGTGTACGACGTCATCTACAAGCTGACCGATGACATGGCCCAGGCCCTCAAGGGCATGCTCGCGCCGAAGATGGTCGAGCAGGTCGAGGGGCACGCGGAGGTCCGGATGGTGATCAAGGCCGGCAAGGCCGGGAACATCGCCGGCTCCTACGTCACGGACGGCCGCATCGTGCGTGGCGGGCAGGCGCGGCTCTACCGCGGCAGCACCCTGCTGGCCGATACGCGCATCACCTCGCTCAAGCGCTTCAAGGACGACGTCCGCGAGGTGCAGACCGGGTACGAGTGTGGCATCGGCCTCGACTACGAGGACATCGCCGAGGGCGACGTCGTCGAGTGCTACCAGATGGTGGCCGAGCAGGCCTGAGCGACCGATGAGCCAGCGCACCGACCGGCTCGACAGCCAGATCCGGGCGGAGCTCATGCAGCTCCTCCAGCGCGAGATGAAGGACCCTCGAGTCGGGTTCGCCACCATCACGCGCGTGGAGACCGCCCGCGATCTCGGCTCGGCTCGGGTATGGGTCAGCGTCATGGGGACGCCGGAGGAGAAGGCGGCCACCATCCAGGCCCTGACCGATGCCGCCCCATGGATGCGCCGGCAGCTGGGCCAGCGCATCACGGTGCGACAGGTGCCGCAGCTGGTGATCCGCCTCGACGACTCGATCGAGGCCGGCGACCGCGTGCTGAAGCTGCTCAACGAGCTCGAGGAGGAGCGCGCCGGTGAGCCGTGACGCGGTGCTCGACGCGTTGCGCTCGGCGACCCGCATCACGACCATCTGCCACGAGAATCCCGATGCCGACTCGCTCGGGGCCGCCATCGCCCTGCGCATCGCCGCCGAGCGGATGGGGAAGCAGGCCGAAGTGGTCGCTGCCGACGGGGTGCCGCCGTTCCTGGCCGGGCTGCCCCGGGCCGGCGAGGTCCGGCGCCTGCCTGAGCTGGAACCCGACCTGGCGGTGATGCTCGACGGTCCGCTGTCACGGTCCGGCGCGGTCGTCACCGAGGCCGCGGACTGGCTCGCGGCGGCACGCGTGGTGAACATCGACCACCACGTGTCGAACGACGGTGCGGAGGTGCCGCTGGCCTACGTCGACGCCGATGCGGCCGCGACGTGCGAGATCGTGGCGCTCATGATCCCGGACCTCGGCGTGGACGTCGACGCGGAGATCGCCACCGCACTGGCCGCGGGGATCGTGCAGGACACCCACACCTTCTCGCACCCCAACGCCACGCCGCGCACGCTGCGGGTCATGGCCGACCTCGTCGCCGCCGGGGCGCCGCTCTCGCAGCTCCACAAGGCGATCTACGCGGACAAGCCGTTCAGCACCATGGCGCTGTGGGGCCGAATGCTGGCCGGCATCGGGCAGCGCCGCGACGGCAGGATCGTGCATGCCGCCCAGACGCTCGAGATGCTGCGCGAGACGGGTGCCGATCCCACCGCCACCGAGGGATTCGTGGACCTGCTGGCGAGCACCAGGACCGGGGAGATCACCGTCCTCTTCAAGGAAGCGGCCGCCGACCGCGTTCGCGCCAGCGTGCGGACCGCGGCGAGCGCGGATGCCGTCGCGATCACCACCGCCTTCGGCGGGGGTGGCCATGCGCGGGCTGCCGGCTGCACGCTCGACGTGCCGCTGCCCGAGGCGCGGGATCGACTCCTGGACGAGTGCGAGCGCGAGCTGGACCGCGCCGATGCTCGGGGTCGTTAACCTCGACAAGCCGGTCGGGCCCACCAGCCATGACATGGTCGGGCTCCTGCGGCGGCTGACCGGGACGCGACGCATCGGCCATGCCGGCACGCTCGACCCGCTCGCATCGGGCGTGCTGCCCATCCTGGTCGGGGCCGCCACGCGGTTCAGCGAGGAGCTGACGGGCGGCTCGAAGCGCTACGACGCGACGATCCGCCTGGGCGCTCGTTCGGCGACCGATGATGCCCAGGGCCCCGTCGAGCCCACCGGTGCGGCGATCCCCGACGACGACGCGATCCGCGCGGCGGTGGCGGGCTTCGTCGGCACCTTCGAGCAGCGGCCGCCGGCCTTCAGCGCCCGGAAGCAGGGCGGGCGGACCGCGCACCGCGCCGCGCGGGCGGGGGAGCCGCTCGACCTCCCATCGCGGACGGTGAGCATCGAGTCCATCGAGGTGCGATCCATCCAGCGCGCGGACGGCATGGCCGACGTGCGCGTCGATCTGCGCTGCGGGGCCGGCACCTACGTGCGTTCCGTCGCCCGCGACGTCGGGGATCGGCTCGGCTGCGGCGGGCACCTGGCTGCCCTGCGCCGAACGGAGGCGGCCGGCCTGCGCGTCGACGACGCCGTCACGCCCACGCAGCTGGAGGCGCTGGCGCAGGCCGGACGCCTCGCCAGTGCCGTCATGCCCGTCGGCGAGTTCCTGCACATGCCCCGCGCGAGCCTGGACGCCGTCGAGGCGGCGCGATTCCGCAACGGTTCCACCGTCGACGTCGACCGCGGCCTGGCCGGGCGGATCTCGGCCTGGAGCGAGGGGCGGCTGCTGGGCATCGGATCCGCCGAGGCGGGACGGCTGCGGCCGGTGAAGGTCCTGCCGACCGAGGTCGAGGCGTGAGGCCACCGTTCGGCATCGAGCGACTTCCGGCGATCGGTCCGGCCGTGATCACGCTGGGGGTGTTCGACGGGGTGCATCGCGGGCATCGGGCCATCCTGGAGGCGACGACCACCGCGGCGCGCGAGCGGCAGGCGGCGTCGGTGGCGCTCGTCTTCACGCCGCACCCGGACGAGGTGCTGCGGCCCGGGACGACCGTCCCGCGCCTCCTGCCCCCGGAGCGCAGCCTGGAGGCGATCGAGGCGGTGGGCATCGGCCACGCCATCCCGGTCCGCTTCGACGACGAGCTGCGGTCCCTGGCGCCGGAGGCGTTCCTGGCGGCCCTGGCGCCCGCGATCGAGCTGCGCGGCATCGTCATGACACCGGGCAGCGCCTTCGGCCGCGGTCGCGCCGGCACGCTGGCGCGCGTCCGCGAGATCGGCGACGGCGCCGGCTTCGACGCCATCGCCGTCGATCCGCTGCTGATCGACGATGCGCCGGTGTCGTCGTCCCGCATCCGTGACGCGCTCGCCGCCGGCGACCTCGACGCGGCGCGCCGGCTCCTGGGACGGGCGCCGGTGCTGGAGGGCACGGTCATCCACGGCGATCGGCGCGGTCGCGAGCTCGGCTTCCCGACCGCGAACCTCGGCTTCGACTACCCGCCTGCGCTGCCGGCGCTCGGCATCTACCTCGGACGGGTGAGCTGCCCGGCCCGCGAGGTGGGCCCCGATCACCCCGCGCTGGTCAGCATCGGCGTGCGGCCGACCTTCCACGAGCATGGTCTGCTGCTGGTCGAGGTCTACCTGCTCGACTGGGACGGCGACCTGTACGAGACGACCCTGGAGGTCGCGCTCGAGGCGCGGTTGCGCGACGAGCGGCGCTTCACCTCGGTCGACGAGCTGGTGGCCCAGATGCGCGCGGATGAGGCGCATGCGCGGCGGCTGCTGGCCGAGGGCTGACCGGGCACGCCGATGGCGAGAGCGGGCCTCCTCTGGTAGACTCGCCAGGCTAACGGAAACGAATGTGGAGGAATACGTGCCGCTCGCCAAGGACGCGAAGAGCGCAATCGTCGAGGAATATGCCACGCACGAGGGCGACACTGGATCACCCGAGGTGCAGATTGCGCTTCTCACCGAGCGGATCAAGTCGCTGACGGAGCACCTGCGCAGCTTCCCCAAGGACAACCACTCGCGCCGCGGGCTGCTCAAGCTCGTCGGGCAGCGCCGACGGCTGCTGGCCTACCTGGTCCGCAACGACGTGGATCGGTACCGCGCCGTCATCAGCAGCTTGGGGCTGCGCCGCTAACCCCGCTCGCGATCGACCCAGGGCCCCGAGCCAGTCGGATTTGGGGGACCTGGGTCTCGCGCATCTGCTCACAACCCCCGAGCGGCATCCGAGGAACCACCTGACGCGGCGCTCCGACCCGGAGCGCGCCAGTTGGGCTCGCGTGCCGCGACAAGCACACTGGAGGATTCAGTGGCCATCAAGCACGAGGCCGAGATCGGCGGCCAGGTCTTCAGCATGGAGGCCGGCAAGCTCGCCGAGCAGGCCGACGGCGCGGTGATCGTCCGCTACGGCGACACCGTCGTCCTGGCGACCGCGGTCGCCAGCAAGGAGCCCCGCGAGGGCGCCGACTTCTTCCCGCTCACCGTCGACTACGAGGAGCGCATGTACGCCGCCGGCAAGATTCCGGGCGGCTTCATCAAGCGCGAGTCGCGCCCATCGGAGGCGGCCATCCTGGCCATGCGCCTCACCGACCGGCCGATCCGTCCGCTCTTCCCGAAGGGCTACTTCAACGACGTCCAGATCGTCCTGACCGTCCTCTCCACCGACATGGAGAACGATCCGGACATCCTGGCGCTGAACGGCGCCTCCGCGGCGCTGTCCATCAGCCACATCCCGTTCATGGGCCCGGTCGGCGCGGTCCGCGTCGGGCGCCTGAACGGCGAGTTCGTCACCAACCCGACCAACACCCAGCTCGACGAGAGCGATCTCGACCTCGTCGTCGCCGGCACCCGCGAGGCGGTGATGATGGTCGAGGCCGGCGCCAAGATCCTGCCGGAATCGGTCATGGCCGATGCCATCGCCTTCGGCCACAGCGAGCTGCAGAAGTCCATCGACCTGCAGGAGAAGCTGGTCGCCAGCGCCGGCACCCCCAAGAAGATGCCGTTCGTCGGACCCAAGGCGCAGTCCATCGTCAAGCTGGGCAAGCGCCTCGCGGCCGGCCAGAGCGAGTTCGTGGTCGTCGACCTCGAGACGACGGCCATGAAGCCGGAGCACGGCTACATCGTCGACGTCGCCGCGCTGCGCGTGCGAGACGGCAAGGTGGTGGATCGCTTCGAGTCGCTGGTCAACCCCGGCCGCCCGATCGTCGGCCACCAGGTGCACGGCATCACGACCGACGACGTGGCCAACGCGCCGATCGCCTCGGACGTGCTGAGCCGCCTGGTCGAATGGATCGGCGACGCGCCGGTCGTGGCGCACAACATCGCCTTCGACATGCCGTTCATCCTTCGCCACCTGCCTCCCGAGGCGAAGTGGGAGCCGAAGGAGCTGTACGACACGCTGGAGCTCGGCTACCAGCTGTACCCGGACGCCGGCGTCTGGAAGCTCGGCGACCTGGTGCGCTTCGTCTTCGGTCGCGACCACGCCGCGGCTCATCGGGCCATGCCCGACGCCGAGGCCACGGCCGAGCTGTTCATCCACTTCACGCAGGGGCTGGCGGAGCGTCTCGACGCCATCCGCGAGGACATCGCCGCCGAGATCCGTCGTGCGCGCGAGGACTACAGCCGCTCCGAGCAGGGGCAGCACCTCGAGGACATCCGCCGGCGCCACGGCATCGGCTCCGCGCTCATGGACGTGATGACCAAGTCGACCGTCCGCGAGCTCGTGCTGACCGAGGACATCCGCATCGACGGGCGCGACACCAAGACCATCCGGCCCATCAGCGTCGAGGTCGGGGTGCTGCCGCGGACCCACGGCTCCGCCATCTTCACCCGCGGGCAGACCCAGGCCCTCTCGATCGCCACGCTCGGGCCGTCCAGCGCCGTCCAGCGCATGGACACCATCAGCCCGGAGACCGAGAAGCGGTACCTGCACCACTACAACATGCCGCCCTACTCGGTGGGCGAGGCGCGCTTCATGCGCGGCCCCGGCCGCCGCGAGATCGGTCATGGCGCGCTGGCCGAGCGAGCGCTGCTGCCGGTGCTGCCGACCCAGGACGAGTTCCCGTACGTCATCCGCGTGGTGAGCGAGGTGGTGAGCTCGAACGGTTCGACCTCCATGGCCTCGACCTGCGGCTCCTCCCTGGCCCTGATGGACGCCGGCGTGCCGATCAAGGCGCCGGTGGGTGGTGCGGCCATGGGCCTGATCACCGACCCGGAGACCGGCCGGTACGCCGTCCTGACCGACATCAACGGCAAGGAGGATGCGTACGGCGACATGGACTTCAAGGTGACCGGCACGGCCGAGGGCGTGACGGCGCTGCAGATGGACATCAAGGTCGCCGGCATCACCACCGAGATCATGCGTGACGCGCTGGAGCAGGCGCGCGTGGCCCGGCTCTTCATCCTGGAGAAGATGACCAACGTCATCAGCGCCAGCCGCGAGGAGCTCAGCCCGTTCGCCCCGCGCATCACGACCATCAAGATCCCCGTGGACAAGATCCGCGACGTCATCGGCTCGGGCGGCAAGGTCATCCGCCAGATCACGGCCGAGACGGGCACCGAGATCAACATCGAGGACGACGGCACGATCCAGATCGCCGCGACCAGCGGCGAGGCCGCCCAGAAGGCGATCAAGTGGATCGAGGGCCTGACCAAGGACGTCGAGGTCGGCAAGGAGTACCTCGGCAAGGTGACCCGGATCATGAACTTCGGGGCCTTCGTCGAGATCCTGCCCGGCAAGGAGGGCCTGGTGCACATCAGCCAGCTCGCCGACTACCGGGTGCCGCGGGTCGAGGACGTGGTCAGCATCGGCGACGAGCTGATGGTCGTCGTGACCGAGATCGACCGCATGGGCCGCGTCAACCTGAGCCGCCGTGCGGCGATGGAGCGGCACATGGCGAAGTCGGGCTCCAACAGCTGACGGGCCCCGTCCGCACGCGATGGAGGGGGCGGGCGGATCGACCGGAGGCGCGGCGGCGCTGGCGCAGGTCGCGGCTGAAGTCCGCGCCTGCGCGCGCTGCCCGCTCGCCGCGCGCCGCACTCGCGCCGTCCCGGGCGAAGGGAACGTCCTGAGCGACGTGCTCCTGGTGGGGGAGGGCCCCGGCGCGCGGGAGGATGCCACCGGCCGTCCGTTCGTGGGTCCGGCCGGCCAGCTGCTCACCGAGCTGCTGCGCAGCATCGGCTGGGAGCGGGAGGACGTGTTCATCACGAACGTGGTGAAGTGCCGCCCGCCCGGCAACCGCGACCCGGAGCCCCACGAGGTGGCCGCGTGCGGCAGCTATCTCGATCGACAGGAGCGGGCGCTCGATCCGGCCGTCGTCGTGACGCTGGGTCGACACTCGCTCCAGCGCTACCTGCCCGGGTCGCGCATCGGCGCGATCCACGGCCGGCTGCGTCGCTCGCCCTCGGGCCAGCACATCTTCCCGATGTACCATCCAGCTGCGGCGCTGCACCAGGCCTCGTTGCGCGAAACGCTCTTCCGGGACGTGCACGAGCTGCCCGCAGCGTTGCTGGTCGCCCGCGAGGCGCTCGATCGTGAGCGCATCCAGGCGGCTGGGGCCGAGGAGGCGGTGGCGCCGGGACCACCGGAGCCGTCGGCCGACGACGCCCAACAGATGACACTCTTCTAGGAGCTTCCATGCCCGAATCCCTGCGCATCATCCCGCTCGGCGGGGTGGGCGAGGTCGGCAAGAACATCACCGTGGTCGAGGCCGCCGGCGAGATCCTCGTCGTCGACTGCGGCCTCGCCTTCCCCGAGCCCGAGATGCTCGGCATCGACCTCGTGATCCCCGACGTGACCTACCTCGAGGAGCACCGGGACCGCGTGCGGGGCATCATCCTCACGCACGGCCACGAGGACCACACCGGTGCGCTGCCGTACGTCCTGCCGAAGATCCCCGGCACGCCGATCTACGCCACCAAGCTGACCGAGGGCCTGGTGCAGGGCAAGCTTAAGGAGCACAAGCTGCTCGACAGCACCCCCCTGCACGTCGTGGAGCCGGGACGCGAGTTCGCGGTCGGCCCGTTCCGGATCACGCCGTTCCGCGTCAACCACTCCATCCCCGACGGCGTCGGCTACGCCATCGACACGCCGCTGGGCACGGTCGTCCACACCGGCGACTTCAAGTTCGATCACACGCCGCCCGACGGCAAGCGCGCGGACCTCGGCCTGATCGCCGAGATCGGCAACCGTGGCGTCGAGTTCCTGCTGTCCGACTCCACGCGAGCCGAGAAGGAGGGGTACACCCTCTCGGAGGCGACGGTGGGGGAGAGCCTGCATCGGCTGGTCGGCGAGGCGCCGGGCCGGGTCATCGTGGCGACCTTCGCCAGCAACATCGGACGCGTGCAGCAGGTGCTCGACGCCGCCGCCGCGCACGGCCGCCGGATGGTGGCGCTGGGCCGGAGCATGGAGCAGAACATCGCCATCGCGCTGGAGCGCGGCTACCTCGAGGACCGCGACGGCACGCTGGCCAAGAAGGACCAGCTCCAGCGGCTGGACCACGCGCAGCTGGTGGTGATGACCACCGGGTCGCAGGGCGAGCCGATGTCGGGCCTCACGCGGATGAGCAACCGCGACCACCGCAACATCTCGATCGAGCCGGGCGACACGGTGATCGTCTCGGCCTCGCCGATCCCCGGCAACGAGGAGGCGGTGGCCAAGACCATCGACAACCTCTTCAAGGAAGGGGCGATGGTGCACTACGAGCCACTGGTGCACTGCCACGTCTCGGGCCACGGCTCGCGCGAGGAGCTCAAGCTGATGCTCGGGCTGGTCAAGCCGCGGCACTTCATCCCGGTCCACGGCGAGTACCGCATGCTGGTCCAGCACGGCCTGCTGGCCGAGGGTGCCGGCGTCGACGTGGACAAGATCTTCGTGCTCGAGAACGGCCAGGTCGTCGAGTTCGACGGCCAGAAGGCCCGGATGTCGGGCACGGTATCGGCCGGCGCGGTGCTGGTCGACGGCATCGCGGCCATCGACGGGATCGATGGGGTCGTCCTGCGTGACCGCCGCATGCTCGCCTCCGATGGCGTGGTGATGGTCGCGCTGACCGTCGACGCCAAGACGGGCCAGGTGCTCGGGGAGCCGGACATCGTCAGCCGCGGCTTCCTCTCCGACCCGGACGACCCGGTGCTGGGCGAAGCCCGCACGCATCTCGTCTCGGCGCTGCGGCAGCCGCGACACGACGAGCACACGGCCGAGCCGGGGTACCTGAAGACCAAGGTGCGCGATACCCTCAGCCGCTACTTCCACCAGCGCACCAAGCGCCGGCCGATGATCCTGCCGATCGTGATGGAGGTCTGACCCGGCGTGGCCACCCGACGGCGCACGACAACCCGCCGCCGCACCACCCGACGCCGGCGCCAGCAGACGCCGTTCGTCGTCAGTGGCCGCTTCCTGCGCGAGGGGCTGGCGCTGGTCCTCCTCTTTCTGGCTATCATCAGCGTCATCGCGCTGTTCGCCCCGGACGCCGGCGCGATCGTCAAGCCCTGGCACGACCTGCTGACCACCATGCTGGGGTGGGGGATCGCCTTCGCCGCACCGCTGCTGGCCGGCTTCGCCGTGATGCTGTGGATGAAGACCATGCCCGCCGAGCGCTGGATGGCGGCCACCGGCGCCGCCCTGGTGGCCCTGGCGCTGCTGGGCATGTTCCACCTGGCGGCGGGCGGAACGGCGGAGCTGGTGGGCACGCCGGAGGGCGGGGGAGCGGTGGGCTTCGCCGTGGCCGGGCTGCTGAAGGGCGCCGTCGGCGACGCCGGTGCCTGGGTGATGCTCGTGATCCTCGCCGTCGTCGGGCTGCTGCTCTACTTCAACATGACCATCGGCGACCTGGTGGCCGCCTACCTCGCCGAGCGCGACGAGCGCCGCGAGCTGGAGGAGGAGGCCGCCCGCAAGGCCGCAGGACGCCGGCGCCCGGCTGACGCCACCGGGCGCGCGGTGGAGCCCGCGCCGACCGCCGAGCCACGACCCGGACTGCTCGACCGCATGCGGGACCGGCTGGCCGGCGGGCACGACGCCGAGGACGAGCCGCCGCTCATCGTCCGGCGCGAACGACCGGCGCCCGCCACCAACGGCCGCGTCCGTGTCGGTGGCATGCCCGTGCCGGCGCCCGTGCCGCCGGCGGCTTCGCCACCGGTCATGGCGCCATCCGACGACGACGCCGCCCCGGAGACCCGTCCCGCCGCCGCCGATGACCTCGAGCAGAGCGAAGAGGCGCGGCTGGCCGCGGCGGCCCAGGAAGAGGCAGCCGACGCCGCGCTGGAGTCCACGCAGCGCTCGTGGGACCTGCCCGGCCTCGAGCTGCTGGCCGATGCGCCCGAATCGAGCGCCGCGCAGATGGACCTCACCGCCAAGGGCCAGCGCATCCGCGAGACGCTGGCGCACTTCGGCATCGGCGTGAAGGTGGCCCGGATCCAGGAAGGGCCCGTCGTCACCCAGTACGCCCTCGAGGTCGAGCCGGGCATCAAGCTCAGCCGGATCGAGGGGCTTTCGGACAACCTGGCGCTGGCCCTCTCGGCCCGCAGCATCCGGATCGAAGCGCCCATCCCGGGCGAGCCGTACGTCGGCGTCGAGATCCCGAACTCGGCGTTCGACCTGGTCACGCTCAAGGAGGTGCTGGCCAGCCGCAACTTCGCGGAGGCGTCGGATCGGTCGTCGCTGGCGTTCGCCCTCGGCCAGGACGTGGCGGGACAGCCGTTCAGCGCCGACCTGTCGAAGATGCCGCACCTGCTGATCGCCGGGGCCACCGGGTCGGGCAAGAGCGTGTGCGTCAACGCCATCATCGGCAGCTTCCTGATGAACACCACGCCGGCCGAGGTGAAGCTCATCCTCATCGACCCCAAGCGCGTCGAGCTGGCGCAGTACAAGGGCATCCCGCACCTGCTGACCGAGGTCATCGTCGAGCCGGACAAGGCGGTCAACGCGCTGAAGTGGACGGTCGGCACCATGGAGAGCCGATACGCCGAGTTCGCCGCCCGCGGCGTGCGCAACATCGCCGGCTACAACGAGGCGCTGCGCCCCGGCGAACCGCGGATGCCGTACGTCGTTGTGGTCATCGACGAGCTGGCCGACCTGATGATGATCAGCGCGTACGAGGTCGAGGCCACCATCACCCGCATCGCGCAGCTGGCGCGCGCGACCGGCATCCACCTGGTGGTCGCCACCCAGCGCCCGAGCGTCCAGGTCATCACGGGCCTGATCAAGGCCAACATCCCGTCGCGCATCGCGTTCGCCATGACCTCGGGCGTCGACTCGCGGACCATCCTCGACACCACCGGCGCGGAGGACCTGCTCGGCCGTGGCGACATGCTGTACCAGCCCATCGACGCGCCGCGCGCCGTTCGCCTGCAGGGCGTGCTGGTCACCGATCCGGAGATCGACGCGGTGGCGCGACACTGGCGCGCCCAGGGTGGGCCGCAGTACCGGCCGGAAATCACCGCGCCCAAGCGTGACGGCAAGGCCGGGGGCCGGCCCGGGGAGGACGAGGAAGAGGACGACGCCGATCCGCTGCTGACGCAGGCGGTGGACATCGTGCGGCGTTCGGACAAGGCCTCGGCCTCGCTGCTGCAGCGTCGCCTGCGCATCGGCTACGCGCGAGCGGCGCGCATCCTCGACCAGATGGAGGACCGCGGCATCGTCGGACCGGCGGACGGCAGCCGCTTCCGCGAGGTCCTGGTGACGCCCGACGGCTGGGGCGGCGACATCGCGCCCGACGAGGACGACATGTCGTGAGCGACCGGGTCCACCAGCTCGGGGAGGTGCTGCGCACCGCCCGCGAGGCGAAGGGCGTGGACCTGGCCCGGGTCGAGCGAGACACGAAGATCCGGGAGCGGTACCTCTCGGCGCTGGAGCGGGGCGAGTACCGTGAGCTCCCGGGCGCCGTCTACACCAAGGGCTTCCTGCGCAACTACGGCGCCTACCTCGGCCTCGACCCGGAGTACCTGATCGACCTGTACCGGATCGAGACCGGGGCGGTGACGGTCGAACGGCCGGCCGTCGCCCCGCGTCCCCTGGCCGCCCGACGGGCGCGCGCGCTGGTCCTCACGCCGAACGTCGTGGCCGCAGCGCTGCTCACCATCGCCGTCGGCGGCTTCATCGCCTACCTCGCCTACGAGTTCGTGAACTTCGCACGACAGCCCGAGCTCACCATCACCGACCCGGTCGGCAACGTCAGCGGCTATACCGACGACACGATCACCGTCCGCGGCATCACGGCCCCGAATGCCACCATCACCGTGAGGGGGCTCCCGGAGAACCCGACCGTCGTGGCCGACGAGCACGGCGCGTTCCGGGTGAGGCTCGGCCTGCTGCCCGGCTCGAACGAGTTCACGCTGCAGGCCCGCGACCCCGTCACCAACCGTGACTCGGAGGAGGAGACGCGGGTCGTGGTCGTCGAGCGCGACGTCGCGGCGAGCCCCTCGGCCAGCCCCGCCACCATCACGCTCGCCTCGCCGGCGCCCGACGCGACCGTCCAGTCGCCGGTCGCGGTCAGCGGGTCCGCCGCGCCGAACGCGGCGTTGACCGTCACGGCCAGCCTGGTGTCCGCGCCGGCGCCCACGTTCACCGTCACCGATGCCGGCGGCGGTGCGGTGGCATTCTCCCCGCCGGCACCCGCCGCGCCCGCGCCGGTGACGCTGACCGCGAACGCCACCGGCGACTTCAGCGGCACCGTCGCCCTGCCGGCGGGGACCTGGGACCTCACCGTGGCCCCGGCGGCCGGCGATCCGGTCACCACCCGGGTGACCGTCGCCCCCGGAGAGGGCCTGGCCGGCGCGCTCACCCTGGTGGGCGGCGACTCGTACCTCGAGCTGGACGCGGACGGTGCGCCCGTGGCCGGCGTCTCGGGCACCATTGCAGCGGCGGGCGACCGCATCGACGTGACGGCGACGCGCGAGCTCCGCATCCGTGCGGGCAACGCGGGCGCCGTCCACGTCACCATCAACGGCATCGACATCGGGGCGATGGGCTCGGCGGGCGCCGTCGTGGAGTGGCGCATCAGCCGCTCCGGCGGCTGAGCCGGAGCGCATCGGCACCGGAGGAGGCAAGACGGTTTGGCAGGAGAGTCATCGTTCGACGTGGTGAGCGACTTCGACCAGCAGGAGCTGGTGAACGCGCTCGACCAGGCGCGGCGCGAGATCGCGACGCGGTACGACTTCAAGGGCAGCAAGGTGGGGTTCGAGCTCGGCAAGGAGTCGATCACGCTGACGGCCGACGACGAGTATCGAGCCGGGGCCGCCAAGGACCTGCTGGAGTCCAAGGCCGTGCGCCGCGGGCTGAGCCTCAAGATCTTCGAGTGGGGCAAGGTCGAGCCGGCGGGAGGTGGCACCGTCCGGCAGGAGATCAAGCTGAAGCGCGGCCTGACCAGCGACCAGGCCAAGGAGCTGTCGAAGCGCATCCGCGAGCAGTTCCCCAAGACGAAGCCCGTGATCCAGGGCGACGCGGTGCGGGTGTCGGCGAAGTCGAAGGACGAGCTGCAGGCCGTGATCTCGGACCTCCG
>DASSOH010000025.1:0-11746 GCA_035700865.1 Candidatus Limnocylindria bacterium
GTCCACGGCGGCGTCGAGGTCCTCGCGGCTCACGCTGAGCACCACCCGGCCATCGTCGGCGCTCTCGATGTCGGCGTAGGCGATGCCGATGATCGCGTCCACTGGCCCCTCGATCCGGACGGTGAAGCTCTCCTCGCCCGCCTCGTCGACCGTGCCCACGGCCTGTCCGTCCGCGTCGAGGACCGCCCATCCCGGCTGGATCTCGATGCGACCGATCTCGTTCAGCTCCTCCATGCGGTCCCGCTTCAGCACGGGCGGTGCCACGCGCGCGGTGCGCATCCGAATGTCACCCGGTTCACGTGAGGCGTCCGCGGCGGTCAGTCTGTGCATTCAGGTGCACACCTCGGAACGCGACGCGCTCGCCGATGTGCGCCCCTCGCACCGATGCGGTCACGCTGGTGGACGACGTGCACGCGACGGGGCGTCTGCGTGAACATGCGGTCACTCGGGTGACGACACCACACCGGGCCGCGGCATCGGGCGGCACCAGGCCGAAGCCAGCCGGAAGGCGGCCGGGACGAGGTGCCCGAGGCGGCGAAACGGTGGCATGGCACCAACCGTGCACCAGTGCTCAGCTCACCCCACCGTCCCTGGAGTCCCATCGCCCATGTCCCGCCTGCTCGCCGTCCTCCTCGTCGTCCTTGCCCTGACCCTCGCCGCCTGCGAGAGCGATTCCTCGGAATCGGCCGGGGCCGGCAGCGGCTCCGCCCAACCGGGCGCGTCCGGCGAGGCGCAGCCCAGCGCCGCGCCGAGCGGCGGCGCATCGGCCTCCGAGGAGGAGGCGTCGGGCCCGACCCTGACCGATACCACCCTGGTCGTCGAGACGGTCACCACCGACCTGACCGAGCCAACCTCCATGGCGTTCCTGGGCGAGAACGACTTCTTCGTGACCGAGAAGAGCACCGGCATGGTGCAGCACGTCGTCGACGGCGCACTCACCGACCCCGCGGTCGACCTGGCCGTCAACTTCTTCGACGAGCGCGGCCTGCTGGGCATCGCGCTGCACCCCGACTTCGCCGAGAACGGCTACGTGTACCTGTACTGGACCGCGACCGATGGTCTGGGCGAGGGCGACGACGGCATGTTCGGCGACGACACGAGCGACGAGTTCGCGGTGCCGGACCTGGGCAACCGGGTCGATCGGTTCGTGTGGGACGGGTCGCAGCTGACCTGGGATCGCAACATCGTCCAGCTGCGGAGCAACACGCTGGACACCGACACGTCCGGCCGCATCCGCGGCAACCACGACGGCGGCGCCATGGTGTTCGGCCAGGACGGGAAGCTGTACATCATCATCGGCGACCAGAACCTGCGCGGGCAGTACCAGAACCTGGCCGACGGGCCGGCGCCGGACGACATGAACTTCACCGGCACCATCGTGCGCGTCAACGACGACGGCTCCATCCCCGAGGACAACCCGTTCTACGACGTCGGCGCCGAGATGGGCGGGGAGGAAGGCGAGAACGTCCAGCTCACGTGGGCGTACGGGATCCGCAACAGCTTCGGCATGGCGGTCCATCCCGAGACCGGCGACATCTGGGAGACCGAGAACGGCGACGACTCGTGGGACGAGGTCAACATCTTCCCCGCCGGCTCCAACTCCGGCTGGTGGCAGCTGATGGGTCCGCCCGAGCGCTTCGACGAGTACCGCCAGATCGAGACCGAGTCGGAGGACGGCACCGACAATCCCGACGTGCCGCCGGACCAGCTGGCGCAGAGCGCGGAGGAGGCGCAATCGCGGTTCTTCGTCCTCGAGGGCAGCGAGTACCAGCCGCCGGTCTTCGCGTGGCGCTATCCGCCGGCCGTCACCGCCATCGGCTTCGTGCTGGACGACGTGCTCGGCGAGGCCTCCGCGAACACCGCCTGGATCGGCAGCGTGCTGACCGACAGCCTGTACCGATACCCGCTGGCCGCCGACGGCTCCGGCTTCGACTTCGGTGACGACCAGGCCCTGGCCGATGGCGTGGACGACAACCAGGCCAAGGGTGACCCGGGCGAGAGCGCCGACTACATGGTCGGCTCCGGGTTCGGCGTCGTGACGCACATCGTGCAGGGCCCCGACGGGATGCTGTACGTGACGAGCCTCTCGAACCGGGCGATCTATCGGATCAGCCCCGCCAGCTGAGTGAGGGGCCCTGCCGACGGGCCGCTGTCCATCGGAGCGCGCGTGATTTCACCGCATCCGCGGTTCGCGTGCCGATTGGCCACCAGGGTGATCGACGCCGAGCGTGAGCGCCACGCACGCGCCTCGATCACGTGCGGAGGCGCTCATCAGGATGATCGAACCGCACCGGCCCGCGACGCGGCGTGACATCGGGGGCACCCGCGTGATCGGCAGCGGCATGCGGGCCGATCGGCCCTGTCGCCAACCGCTCGGCGAGCGCCACGCTGCGCGTTGAGTCGCGCCGCCACCGACCGCCGAGCGGCCGATCGCATGCCGAGGAGCTGGCACGTATGCTGACCCCGATGCACCGTCACCGAGCCTTCCTGCCCCGGACGATGGCGGCGTTGGCCGCCAGCGTTCTGCTGATGACGTCGTTCGCCGCCGTGGCCCACGCCCAGAACCTGACCGAGCGTCTCACCGACGAGGCCGGAGCCCTGGACGGGGGGCAGCGCAGCGCCGCGCTCGACGCGATCGATCAACTGGAATCGAGCGCCAACATCCAGCTCTGGGCGCTCTTCGTGGACACCACGGGCGGCGAGGCCATCGACGACTACACGCAGCGCGTGGTCGACGAGAACGGGCTCGGCGTCAACGACGCGCTGTTCGTCGTCGCCGTCGACGACCGTCGTTATCAGCTCTGGATCTCCGACTCGCTGACCGACGAGATCACGACCGATGAGCAGGACGCCATCCTGGCCGATCGCGTCGAGCCGGCCCTGCGGGACGCGGACTGGGGTGGTTCCGTCGTCGCGGCGGCTGAAGGGCTCGCCGACGCCGCGACCACCGGCGGCAACGGCGGCACCGGCAACGGCGGCACCGGCGGCAACGGCAACGAGCAGCCCGCCGGGGAGCCATCCAGCGGGCCGAGCTTCTTCGTGGTCCTGCTGGCCGTCGTGCTCATCGGCGTGGGCGGCTGGCTGCTGTGGAGCCGGCTCCGGGCGGGGCGAGCGCGCGAGGAGGACGATCGCGAGCGCGAGCGACGCCTTCGTGGCCTGTCGCAGCAGGCCAATGCGCTGCTGATCGAGACCGATGAGCGGCTCCGCCATGACGCCCAGGAGCTGGGTTTCGTCGAGGCCGAGTTCGGCTCGGACGCCGCCGATCCGTTCCGCGAGGCGCTGGCCAAGGCCCGGGCCGAGCTGCAGGCGGCCTTCAAGCTGCGGCAGCTGCTGGACGACAACCAGCCCGAGACGCCGCCTGAGCGCGAGAAGCTGCTCAACGAGATCGTCAGCCGATGCGAAGCGGCGAAGCAGCTGGTGGAGGAGCAGACCCAGCGCTTCCGCGAGCTGCGGGACCTCGAGCGTCGCGCACCGGAGATCCTGGCCGAGCAGGAGCGCCGGATCGGCGCGGTCGAGTCACGCTTCCCGGGCGTCGAATCGTCGCTCGCGGAGCTGCGGACCGACGCCTCCGGCTCCTCCCAGGCGGTGCAGGGCAACGTGTCGGAGGCGCGCAAGCGGATCGAGCTCGCCCGGCGCGGCGTGACCGAGGGCCAGGCGGCCCTCCAGCGCAGCGAGGGACCGACGGCGGCGCGCGCCGCCAAGGCGTCGCAGGACGCGCTGGCCCAGGCGGCCGCCTTGCTCGATGCGGTCGACCGGGAGGCCGCCACGCTGACCGAGGCGCGAACGGCGCTCGACCCGGCGCTGGCCCAGGCGCGCGCCGACCTCGAGGCGGCGACGAAGGCCGTGGCCGGCGCAGCCGACCGCGACCAGGCCGACGAGCTGGCAACCGCCCAGGCGAAGCTCCAGGCCGCCGAGGCGGCCGTGGCCGGAACGCCGCGGGACCTGGTCCTCGCCTACCGGCTGGCGCGCGAGGCGGAATCGGAGGCGGAGCAGGTCGTCGCCCGGGTGCACGAGGGGGAGCAGAAGCGGGCGAAGGAGCGCGCCGCGGTCGACGCCGGCATCCGCGCCGCGGAGCTGTCGCTGGATCGTGCGTCGGAGTTCATCGCCGCACGCCGTCACGGCGTCGGCCGGCGGCCGCGGACGGCCCTGTCCGAGGCGGACGTTGCCCTCGACGAGGCGCGCCGGCTGCGGGACACCGATCCGGCCGCCGCCATCGCATCCGCGAAACGCGCCACGCAGCTCGCCGACGAGGCGTACCAGCGGGCCCAGGACGACTTCGCCAGCGTCGACCGTCGCGGCTACGGCGGCACGGTGATCATCGACGGTCAGCCCTACTCGTCCGGTCGGTCGAACTGGGGATCGGACGTCGGCGGGGCCATCATCGGCGGCATCATCGGCTCCATCCTCTCCGGCGGAGGCCGCGGTGGAGGTTGGGGCGGCGGCGGATTCGGCGGCTTCGGTGGAGGCGGCGGCATCGGCCGCGGCCTCGGTGGGGGAGGACGATCCTTCGGCGGCGGCTTCGGCGGCGGCGGGGGACGCTCCCGTGGAGGCGGTTGGTAGGACAATCAAGCGCCGGCGTCGCGATCGGCGTCCGGCACCGCATGGAGGACTCGAATCCCATGGCACAGACCACCATCCTGGGACGCATCGGCCAATTGGTCCGCGCGAACGTCAACGCGCTGCTCGACAGCGCCGAGGACCCGGAGAAGATGCTGGACCAGTTGGTCCGCGACTTCACCAACAACATCGCCGAGGCCGAGGAGGCCGTCGCGCAGACCGTCGGACACCTCCGCCTCCTCGAGGACGACCTGCGCGAGGCGCAGGCGGCGCAGACCGACTGGGCCGACAAGGCGCGCGCCGCCGCGCGCAAGGCCGACGAGATGCGAACGGCCGGCAACACGTCCGAGGCCGACCGGTTCACCGAGCTGGCCAAGATCGCCATCCGTCGCCAGATCAGCTTCGAGAACCAGATCACGACCTTCGAGGGCCAGATCCAGCAACAGACCCAGCTGACCGATCAGCTGAAGGACGGGCTCAACAAGCTGCGTCTCAAGCGAGAGGAGCTGGTCCAGAAGCGCGACGAGCTGGTGTCGCGCGCCAAGATGGCCTCCGCCCAGCGCCAGGTCCAGGAGGCCGTGCGCGAGGTGTCGGTCATGGACCCGACCTCGGAGCTCAACCGGTTCGAGGAGCGCATCCGCAAGGAGGAGGCGATGGCGCGCGGCATGGCCGAGGTCTCCGCATCCTCGCTGGAGGAGGAGTTTGCGTCGCTGGACGACGCCGATACGGAAGCCGAGGTCGAGGCGCGCCTGGCCGGGCTGCGCGGCAGCTGACCTTCCCGCCGGCTCGTGACCCCCGACGGGTCACGAGCCGATGACGTTCCGTTCGGCCACCCAGGGCTAGGACCCCAGGACCCGGTCGACGGCGCGCGCGTACTGCTCATCGGTCAGCGCGCCGCTGTCGCGCAGCCGTTGGAGCCGCTCGATCTCGGCCGCCACGCCACCGGCCGGTGACGTCGCACCGGGATCCGCGCCGCGCTGGGCGCGACGGGTCGCCCGCTCCTCGGGCTGCTCCTCGCGCCGACGATCGCGCTCCGCCCGCTTCGCGGCGCTCTGGGCGAAGGCGCCGTCGAGGGCGGAGAGGACACGCTGCTCGATGAGGTCGCGCCCCGGTCCTCCGCTGGACGGCAGGAGGCGGAGCGCCGCCCGCCGTACCCAATCGGGGACCTCGGAGGTCCCGTCGGCGCCGGTCTCGAAGGGCCACGACGAGGGCTGACCCGCGGACCGATCGGGCCACGCCTCCTCGGCGGCGGCGGGCTCGGTCTCCTCCGCGGCGGCGCCGTCGGTGGCCGTGACGCCGGGGATGACGAGCTCGGAGATCGGCTCCGGTCGGTCGATGTCGCGCAACGTCCGCTGGCCGAGGGAGCGGATGGAGACGCCGTCCGGCAGTGCATCGGCCACGATCGCGCGAGTCGTGTCCGAGAGCAGCACCTGGCCGCCCTGACCGGTGGCCGCCATCCGCGACGCGCGAACCACGTCCAGCCCGGTGTACCCCTCGTCGCCGACGGCGGGCTCGCCGGTGTGCAGGCCGATGCGGACGCGCACCTCGACCCCCTGCGGCCACTTCGCCTCGCGATGGGCGCGCTGGACGTCGACCGCGGCGGCCACGGCTTCGCGGGCGCGGACGAAGGAGTAGAAGAAGGCGTCACCCTGCGTGTCGATCTCCTGGCCGTTGAAGGCGTCGAAGATCTCGCGCATGAGGCGCCGATGCGTCGCGAGCAGCGTCGCGTAGTCGGCGTCCCCCAGCCGCTTCAGGAGGCTGGTGCTACCTTCGATGTCGGAGAAGGCGAAGGTGACGGTTCCGCTGGGAAGCGTGGGCATCGGGCTCCGAGGATAGCGCGACCGCCCACTCGCCCCGGCCGGATGTGGCACGCCGGCTGCTCAGCGCGCCGGTATGGCGACTCGCACGACAGCGCACCCGGCGCGACACCGCAGGCGCTCGACGGGGCGCTCGCCGCGTGTCTCGAATGAGCTCCAGCACCAGGCCGCGGGGATGGGGGACCGATTCCGCGAGGTGGCCGAACGCCTGACGCACGCCGTCGGCACGCCCTGGGCCCTCGCCGGCGCCGCGCTGGTGGTGCTCGCCTGGGCCGCCACCGGCCCCGTCTTCGGCTTCAGCAACACCTGGCAGCTGGTCATCAACACGGGAACGACCATCGTCACCTTCCTGATGGTGTTCGTGATCCAGGCGAGCCAGAACCGCGACTCGCGGGCCCTCCACCTGAAGCTGGACGAGCTCCTCAGCGCGACGAAGGGGGCGCGGAACCGGATCATCGACGCGGAGCACGAGGTCGAGGGGGAGATGGAGCGCGACGAGCGGGAGCTGCGCCGCCGCGCGCATCGCGGAGGCAGCTAGCCTTCGCCGCCGCCCGGCGCGACCTCGCGGAACCCCAGCCGATCGTAGATCCGCTCGGCTGGCGCGTTCCCGACGGTGACCCACAGGTGGACGCGCCGGTGGCCGGCCTGCGCCAGCGAGCGCATGGCCAGGCGCACCAGTCCCTCGGCGAGCCCCCGTCCCTTGTGGTCGGCGGCCGTGCACACGTACGCGATCAGCGGCGTGCCCTCGAACTCCGCGAGCAGGACTGCGCTGACCAATCGCTGCTGGTCGTAGGCGAGCCGGCTGTGCTCCAGCATCGGCCTCCCGCTGCCACCGCGCAGGAATCGGTCGACCTCGCCCTGGGCGACCTCGAGCGTCTCGCTGCCGTCGGCGTCGATGGTGCCGTGGTAGGCGTCGAGCATGAGCTCGGCCAGGGCCGTGCGCTGCGATCGTTCCGCGTCGCGGACCGGCAGGGGCAGCGGATGCACCTCGATCGTGCCGAGTTCCGCCACCAGGTGCCGTCGGGTCACGCGTCGATGATGCCACCTGCGTGGCACGCGCTGTGCTTCAGCGGTCGGTGGCGTCGCCGATTGCGGCGGGCGCCAGCGTGCGCGTGGCCGAATGGGTCATCGGTCACTTGCCACCGTGCACCGCGCTGGCTAGGGTGGTGGCTACCCATGGCGACTGCCCACGCTGCCGTGCATCGGCTCCCGAGCATCTTCGCCGTCGTGGTGACGGCCGCCCTGCTCCTGCTGGCCGCCACCCCGACGCGAGTCGCCGCGGCCGATGAATTCCAGCCGGGCAGCGGCGTCGTCCGCCAGGGACCGAACCGTCCACCGGCCGAACAGCCGCGCGGTTACGACGTCTCCTACCCGCAGTGCGGCGAGGACCTGCCCGAGGACCCCGCGTTCGCCGTGGTCGGCGTGAACGGTGGCCGCGTCTTCAGCGCGAACCCGTGCCTGGGCGCGGGTGATCGGGCCAGCGAGCTCGAGTGGGCGGGCCTGGAGACGCAGCTGTACGCCAACACCGGCAACCCCGGGCCGGAGCTGTCGGAGTACTGGCCGGACGGGCAGACGACGCCGATGGCGTGCAACACCGCCGACAACCCGGGGCTCGACACCGTCGAGTGCGCCTACGACTACGGGTGGAACGCCGCGGAGCACTCGTACGCCACCGCGGTGGCCGCCTACGTGTCGCTGGGCTGGGCGGATGCCGATGCGGAGCGGACGCCCGAGGCCAACTTCTGGTGGCTCGACGTGGAGACCAGCAACAGCTGGCGTTCCGACCATGAGCTGAACATCGCGGCGCTCCGGGGCGCCGTCGCCTACCTCGAGTCGGTGGAGGTGGGCGGCATCGGCTTCTACTCGACGCAGCACCAGTGGAACCAGATCACCGGCGGGACCGATGCGTTCGCCACCTACCCGGCGTGGCACGCCGGCGCTCGCACGCTGCGCGGCGCCATGGCCAACTGCCGTGACGTGCCGTTCACCGGCGGGGCGCTGGTCATGACGCAGTACCTCGAGCGCGGGCTGGACGCGAACTTCCTCTGTCCGTGATCCGCGGCTCGCGCGAGGGCTAGAGCAGCTCCACGATCAGGCGCGCGTGCTCCGCGCAGGGGTGCGCCAGGTCGCGGCAGCGCGAGCACCGCAGCGCGTCCGGATCGCCGGTCGGCGGCGGCATGGGGCCGCGAGACGCGAGCCGCACCGCCTCGAGTGCGGACGCGTACGCCGCGCGGCGCCGCTCCGCCGCCTCCGGTCGCCGGGGATCCGGCTCGCGCGTCCCGTGCATGGGCGCAGGCTGCCGTGGCACCGGCCGGGCGGCGAGAGCCGAATGGCCCCACGGCCACGGGAATCGACGCGCCGGGGCCGACGAGACGTGACGCCCGGTGCGCGGCCCCTCAGTCGAGGTGTGCGGGGAGCCCGAACAGCGGAAACCAGCGCTTGGTGTCGAGGAAGAAGGTGATGCCCGCGACCTTCCCGTCCCGCACCTCGAGCACCTGCAGCGACCACGGGGCGTGGCCGCCGGCCGGGTCCGGCTTGTACTGGGCGAAGGCGGGCGACCCGTTCGCCGTCGTCGGGATGAGCTTCGAGCCCTCGCACGCGTAGCCCGGCCCCAGGCACCAGGCCACGATGTCCTCGTGGGTCTGGAGCCACAGGTCGTAGGGCGGCATGTTCCAGACGGCGTCCTCGGCGAGGAGCGCGGTGAGCGCCTGCATGTCATAGCGCTCGAACGCGTCGACGTAGCGCGCCAGCAGCTGCCGCGTCTCCTCGTCGTCCGGGGCCGCCGGCGGCGCCTCCTCGCTGAGGTTGCGGGCGTGCAGCGTGTCGCGCGCCCGCTGGAGCGCCGAATTGACCGATGCGACCGACGTGTCCAGCAGCTCGGCAACCTCGGAGGCACGCCAGCGCAGCACCTCGCGCAGGATCAGCACGGCGCGCTGCCTGGGCGGCAGGTGCTGGAGCGCGGCCATGAACGCCAGGCGCACCGACTCGCGGGTGGCGGCCACCTCGGCCGGATCGCCGTCGGCCGAGACGACCTTGGCGTCGGGCATCGGCTCCAGCCAGAGGTTCTCCTCCAGCGGCTGCGGCAGCGGCGTCGAGGCAGACTGGGCCGGTCGCAGGTCCATCGGCCGGGCCCGGCGCTCGCGACCCTTGAGCATGTCCAGGCACACGTTGGTGGTGATGCGATACAGCCACGAGCGCAGCTGCGAGCGGCCCTCGAAGCGGTCGAGGCCGCGCCAGGCCCGGACCATGGTCTCCTGCACGGCGTCCTCGGCCTCGAACGAGGAGCCGAGCATCCGGTAGGCGTAGGCGGTGAGCTCGGTGCGGTGCTGCTCCAGCTGGCCGGTGAGCTCCGTCGCGTCGGGTGCGAGCTGCGTCATGGCGGACATCCTATCCATCGACGGCGAGTCCGTCCTCCTGCGCGCCGGCGGGAGGAGCGGAAGCGCGCGCCAGCGCCACCATGGCCATGGTCCAGCGCGTCACCGGCACGTCGGCCCACCAATCGGGGCCCGTCGTTCGGCGGCGTCGCACGGCGAGCAGCTCCACCTCCAGGAGACCGGCGCTGCGCAGCCGGCCCACCGGCAGCCAGCCGAGCGCCAGCAGGCTCCCCGGACCGAAGCGGGCGGACGCCCCACCGATGCAGGTGACCTCGAGGGTTCCGCGCTCGACCAGCACCACGGCGTCGGCCCACTCGGCGGGCGACGTTGGACGCGACGCCCCGGCCGGGATGCTGACGCGCCAGCGCTCGAACCGCCGCCGCGACATCGGCGCGCTCAGGTCGCCGGCGGGACGTTCTGGTTGCGCCGGAAGACGTTGTCGGGGTCGTACCGCCGCTTGACCTCGACCAGCCGATCCCAGGTCGCACCGGGATAGGCGGCCCGGACGCGATCGGGGCCCTCGTCGGCCAGGAAGTTGACGTAGGCGCCGGTGTCCGACTGCTGGAGCGCGGTGCTCAGCTCGGAGACCCACGCGACGTGCCGCGGCCGTTCCTCCTCGCCCTCGTACAGCGAGAAGACGTGGACCATGATCCGGCTGGCGCGGTGCGCGAAGGCGGTCGCCTCGACCGGCACCCGTGCCGCGGCGCCCCCCAGGACGCGCAGCTGGGCGCCGCACATCGGAGCGTCGGAGGCCCGGACGGCCGCGACGATCGCCTCCGCCTCCTCGCGACCGATGCGGTCGACGAACATCGAGTGAGCGACGACCGTGGGGTGGTAGTCCGGATCCTCGGGCGGGTACATCTCGGGGTAGCGGATGGGCCGCACCATGTCGGCCAGCGGCTCGGCCAGCGCCCGGAACGGCGCGTACGCCGCCTCCGCGTCCTCGACGGCGCCAGACCAGCACAGCAGCGCCATGATCACCGGTGCGCCGTGGTGCTCGGCCGCGACGAACGGCATCGGTGGGCAGGCCATCACGTTGGCGATGCCCGACAGCTCGTCCGCGGCGGCATCGGCCTCCGCCATGAACCCGGCGATGGTGTCCGGCGTGGCCGGCAGGATCAGCATGCCGCCCACGACCTGGCCCAGCGCGTGGAGCTGGTAGCGGAAGCGCGTCACCACGCCGAAGTTGCCGCCACCACCGCGCAGCGCCCAGAACAGGTCCGGGTGGTGATCGGCGTCCACGGTCAGGACCTGCCCGTCGGGAGTCACGATCTCGGCCGCCAGCAGTGAGTCGATGGTCAGGCCGTGCTTGCGCACCAGGTAGCCGATCCCGCCGCCCAGCGTGATGCCGCCGATGCCGACGGTGGCGGTGTCGCCGAAGCCGCAGGCGAGGTCGTGCTCCGCGGCCGACTGCGTGACCTCGCCGGCCGTCAGGCCGGCATCGGCCCAGGCGGTGCGCGTCTCGGTGTCCAGCTCGAAGCGCCGCAGGTCGCGCAGGTCGATCACGATGCCGCCGTCCACCGTGCCGTGCCCGGCGCTGGAATGGCCGCCGCCGCGCACCGCCAGCTCCGCCCCGACAGCTCGGGCGTGGGCGATGGTGTGGACGACGTCGTCGGCGTCGGCCACGCGCACGATCGCCGCCGGCCGCGGGTCGCTGCCGCCCAACGCGATCTGGCGCGCCGCGTCGTACTCCGCGTCGGTGGGGGCGATGACCCGGCCGCGCAGCGTCGCGCGGAGGTCGTCGAGGGACCGGATCACGGTCCGGCTATCGGTCGATGTCACGGGCGTTCGTTCCTCGGGTGCATTCGCCACATCTGACGACGCGCGCGCCCCGAACTCATCGGCCCGACGCTCGTGGCGCGCTACGGCGGGCCGTCGCTCCTGGAGCTGCTCCAGCACCTGGACGGCTGAGCGCTGCTATCGTCGGGCGATGCCGACGGTCTCTCGCCTCTCGATCACGCCGGTGCGCAGCCTGGCGCTGCACCACCCCGACGCGGT
>DASSOH010000026.1:0-21969 GCA_035700865.1 Candidatus Limnocylindria bacterium
CTTCGGCTTCGCCAACGCCCGCCAGGAGTGGGACCTGACGCTTCCCGGCGACCAGGACCTCGACCTCGAGATCGACGCCAACGCGGCCTCGAGCCGGCTGGACCTCGAGGGCGGATCACTCAGCCGGCTGTCGCTGGACGCAAACGCCGGCGACGTGCGGCTGACCCTCGACGGCGCGACCATCGATCGGGCGGACGTCAGCGCCAACGCCGGGTCGCTGTCGGTGACGGTCGACGCGGACACCTCGTTCGACGGATCCTTCGGCATGAATGCGGGCTCGCTGAAGCTCTGCGCGGCCGAGGGCACGAACATCGAGATTACCGTCTCCGACACGAACATCACGTTCAGCCACAACCTGGACGACAGCGGCCTGAGCCGATCCGGCGACACGTGGCGCTCGGGCGCCGGCACGCCCGACGTGCGCGTGAGCGTCGAGGGCAACGCCGCAAGCTTCACCTACAACCCCGACGGAGGATGCTCCTCATGACCCGGCGCCTGTATCGGTCCCGGACGGACACCGTGCTCGGCGGCGTTGCCGCCGGCGTGGCGAACTACCTCAACACCGATCCGGCGCTCGTGCGCATCGCGTGGGCGATCCTGGTCCCGCTGACCGGCGGGGTGGCGCTGTTCGCGTACATCGTGGCGTGGATCGCCGTCCCCGAGGAGCCGCGACCCATGACGACCGCGGCCGGGATGCCCGGGGTGCCGCCGCCCGACGGCGGCGGGGCGACGGTCGACGGCGAGCCGGTGGCCACGAACTGGTCCGCTCCGATCGAGGAGCGCCACCGCGACGGGGGGAGAGCCGGGATCGTGGTGGGCCTCGGGCTGGTGCTGCTGGGCCTCTGGTTCCTGGCGCGCGAGTACCTGCCGTCCTTCGACTGGGGCCTGATCTGGCCGATCGTGATCGTCGGCATCGGCGTGCTGATCCTGGTCA
Source organism: Candidatus Limnocylindria bacterium (assembly GCA_035700865.1). GTDB lineage: Bacteria > Chloroflexota > Limnocylindria > QHBO01 > QHBO01 > JACDBZ01. The sequence continues at coordinate 935 of DASSOH010000026.1, forward strand.
ACGCCTCCCGCCGCACGTAGGGGCCGAAGCTCAGCTGACCGGTTCGTCCAGGGCCGCTTCCGCGGGCGGCCCTGGCTCGTCGCTGCGCCGGCGCTCCCACCAGCCGCGCCCCGCGACGGCGAAGACCGCCGCGGCGACGGCCGCGACCAGCCCGCCCAGCAGCTTCAGCGCGTTCGTCGAGACCAGCTCGGCCCGCTCGCCGGTCGGCGGGTTCGGGAACTGGAAGCCGTAGTTCCACGGCGGCAGCGAGCGCGCGGCGTTGACGTACCAGTCGGGCATGGCCAGCGCGGAGTTGAGCGGGAAGACCAGGATCCCGGCGACCACCACCAGCGCCAGGTAGCCGATGGCCAGGTCGCGCCAGGCGGGGCGCCGCAGCAGCTCGTCCACCAGGTAGGCGATGGCGACCATGGCGAAGATCACCGCCGTCAGGTAGTGGTACGCGAAGGTCGCACGCTCGATCCGAATCCACGGCACGTACTGGAACGCGAACGCCGCCACGACCAGGACCAGCGCCGCGGAGCGCCGCTTCCAGGCCAGGACGGCGCACGCGACCAGCGCGGGGATGCCGGCCCAGAACAGCACCGGGTTGCCGCCGTTGTAGATGACCGCGATCTGGTCGCGGTCGTACGCCGTGCCCCCGAAGAACCAGGTCGGCTTCAAGGCCAGCGGCCAGCTCCACCACGGCGACGAGCTGGCGTGCCCGGCCGTCAGGTTGAAGTGGTAGCCGAACATCTGGGCGTGCAGCTCGTCCAGCGACCAGCCGTAGCCCGGGCCGCCGCCGATGGCCCAGTCGTGCCCGAGCTGCAGGTACGGGATGTAGGCGAGCGCGTACACCACCAGCGGCACGATCACCAGGCTGGCTCCGACCCAGGCCCAGGCGAAGCCGCCCATCTCGGCCGGCTCGAACCAGCGCCGATCCGACGCCGGGTCGCGCAGTGACCGCCACGCCCGCCAGCCGATCAGCGCCGCGCCCACGCCGATCATGATCCACGCCGGCCACTGCGCCTGCGCGCCTCGGGCAAGCAACCCGAACAGGTACTCCACCGCGCTGCGCGGCTCGCGACCCTCGACCGAGCTGAAGGCCATCACGAACGCCAGGCCGATGCCCGCCACGACAGCCGTCGTGGCCGGGATGGCGAGCAGCGCGTCGCCCAGCGGCACGCGGATCGGCCGCAGCCAGGTGATGCCGAGCGCCAGCGCCACGATCCCGACCATCACCACCAGGAACGGCCACGGTGCCCCGATGCCACCCACCACCGCCGCCAGGGCCGCCAGCGCCACGAGCAGCAGCCGCCCGAGCGCCGATCGGGCCAGGACGAGGACCAGCAGCCCGGCCAGCGCGTAGAAGCCGACCCACTTCGAGGCCGCCGCCAGGCCGATGAGGACGCCGGTCAGGGGCAGCGCCCACCACGCGCTGCGAGCCCACCGGCCGGACCAGACCTGCCAGAACACCAGGTACGCGGCCACGATGAAGACCGCCACGAAGATGTCGTTCATGGCGATGCGGCTCATCACGTAGCTCATGCCATCGATCGCCACGAAGGCGGCCGCCAGCACGGCGATCCGGCGGCGGCTGAACATCGTGGCGGCCAGCAGGTACACCAGTCCGACCAACGCCGCGCCGAACAGGACGCCGGCGATCCGCCAGGCGAACGCGTTCGACCCCGCGTCGATGGTGGTGATGGCGCCCGCACCCTGCTGCGTCCCGCTGCTCACCAGCAGCCGGCCGTGGTCGTCGCCCTGGCTGGTGGTCGCGATGTCGAAGGCCATCGCCAGCGGCGTCCCGGGCAGCGCGGTCGCGTCGAACGCGGCCATGCCGATGGTGCCGGTCTTGCGGCGCTCGACGTGCGGGTCGATGGTCCAGGCCTCCGCCTCGCCGTCTGCCGTGGTGCCCGCCACGTACAGCAGGTTCGCCACGCGCTGGTCGCCGATGAGCGCCGGCGTCCCGGGCAGCGGGATCAGCCCGGTCAGCTCGCCGGCATCGCCGTCGATGGCGGCCAGGCCTCCCGCCGTGGCCGCGTGCTCGTGCGTCGCGGCCAGCGGGCCGGTGAGCGCCACGACCTGCTGGTCGTCGCCGTTGCCGCGGGCAAGCAGCGGACCGATCAGCGTCGCGTCGATCGAGAGCGGGTCGTCCTCCGCCGGCTCGAGATCCGTCGCGCGCAGGAAGACGACCCGGTTGCCGGCCAGGTCGGTGACGACCACGGTGTCTCCGCTCTCGGCCTCGTCGCCACCGGTCAGCAGGCCGATGCCGCCGTACTGCCCCTCCCGGGAGGCGACGACTGCGTCGGTGCCGGCCGCCAGCACGGCGATGCCGTCCGGCCCGCGGACCACGGTCTCGGCGCCGGAGCCGCGGGGCGGGACGACCTGGAGCACGGCGGCGAGGTCCGTGTCGATGGTCGAGGTGCGCGGCGGGCCACGGCCCTCGGGCGAGGCGAGGTAGGCGGCCAGGTCGTAGACCTCGATGGTGCCGGCGTCGGCCCGTCCAACCAGGAGGCGCGGCGCGTCGAGGTCCACCACCAGCGTGGCCACCGGGCCGTCGGCGTCGAACCGAGCCAGCTCCTCGCCCGTCACGGCGTCCCAGGCGGTGATGGTCGGGCCGCCGGTGGCGCTGAAGGCGATCGAGCGCTGGCGGCCGAAGGCCTCGCGCGCCGGCGCGACGGCGAGCGCCGTCACCGGCCGGTCCATCGGCTCGGTGGCGACCACCTTGTTGGGGTCCACGGCCACGATCCCGGCCGCGATGAGGTACTTGGCCAGCATCGGGTGCGTCCACTCGTAGACGTCGCGGTTCCAGCCGTTCTCCCAGTCGCTCAGGAACTCCGCGGCGGAGCGGGCGTGGTAGACCTCGTCGAAGTGGTGGCCACGCGGGATGTCCAGGCGCCACAGCCGGAAGACGAGCGCGAAGACGACCAGGCCCAGCAGCAGCAGCGCGTCACGGCGGTCGAGGCGACGCATCGGCTCGTGCAGGTAGGCGTCCGCCGGGTTCGCCGCCAGCCAGGCCGGCTCGCCGCCGGTCCGGGGCGGGGCGGTGGCACGACGGCCCAGGCCCGAGAAGCGCGGGGCCGGCGGCGGCTCAACCACCCGCGCCCCCGAGGGTTCGGCGACCGTCTCGGGCGGCGTCAGCGAGAGGCGCAGCGACCGCCACAGGACGATGCCGAGCAGGAGGACCGACAGCGCCGAGAGGAGCCAGATCCCACCGTCGGTCAGCAGGGTCGCCGTGAGGAGCGGATCCTGGGGCATCGGCTGCCCGTGTGCGCCGGGGTTCATGGTGCCGGCGGCGAACGACCAGTCCTCGGTGTAGACCCAGTACACGTTGGCGAAGAAGTTCAGCGAGAGGCCGGCGGCAACCCACGGCCAGCCGCGCCAGGCGAAGAGCAGGGGGGCGGCCAGCGCGAGCGCCGGGAACAGGTACCGCTCGTGCACCCGGGTCGGGAGCACGAAGAAGGCCACGGCCAGCAGCAGCGAGGCGAGCAGGACACCGCGCTGGTCGTCGCGGCGCGCCACCTGCCACAGCGCGACGAGCGCGACGAGCCCGAACAGGATCGTGCCGATCGTCTGCCAGCTCAGCGTGGTGGCACCGACGGCCAGCGCGCCGACCGTGTCGTCGCCCCAGTGGAGCGTGTCGCCCAGCCCGCTCCACGGGTTGCGCCACAGGTTGAAGGCGTTGATCGAGAGGCCGGTGTACGTGTGGCTGGCCTCGCAGAACTTGCCGATCAGGCTGGTCACCGGGTCGGCGGTGAACGGCCCAAGGGTGCAGCCTGCGACGCCCGATGGCGGAGGAGCCAGCAGCGTCATGCCGAAGGGCCACAGCATGGCCACCAGGACCGCGACGCCGGCTGCGAGCGAGGTGAGGACGCGGAGCGGGTCTCGCCGGCCGTCGTGCTCGACGCTGCTCGAGCGTCCGAGCAGGTGCCGCTTCAGGCCCACGATGGCGACGATGGGAATGAGGAAGGCGAACTGGAACTTCACCAGCATGGCGACCACGGCGCCGACCCCGGCGAGCTCGGTCCAGCCGCGGCCCAGCGCGTAGATCGTGACCAGCAGGACCAGCGTGCCGACCGAGTCGATCTGCCCCCACACCGCCGAGTCGAAGACGACGCCCGGGTTGAACAGGTAGAAGGTCGCGGCGACGAGGCCGATGGTCTCGGCGGAGACCCCCACGCGCGCCGGCGCGCGGAGCGCATCGGCCCAGCGGCGGGCGATGGCGAACAGCAGCCAGGCCACACCGATGTCCGCCAGGATGCCCGGGATCTTGACCAGGCCACCGGTCGCATCCTGGCCGACGAGCGGTGCCAGCAGCCCTCCCAGCCCACCCAGCGCCCACAGGACGTAGAGGTAGCCGGGCGGATAGTCGCTGAAGTAGCCTGCCTCGTAGAAATGCGCTGGTCCGAGGCTTGCTAACCGCTGGCCCCAGGCGGTGAAGTCACCGACGTCGATCGCGAACCCGCTCAGCGGCAGGTAGACGCCTGCGATGAACACACGCAGGACGAGGCCGAGAACGAGGATCGTGGTGAGGGCCGTGGCGGCATCGAGCCGCCTGATCGCGTCCGCCAATCCCACGCCCCGTCGGCCGACGGGGTCGCGGGTCATCAGCTGCGGCGCCCCCGTGGAGCGCGCCGTATCGTGTCGCACGCCAAGGTGGCGGTGAGTATACATCGAGCTCCCGACGGCCCCGGGCGGGCCGAGGTTGCGGCCGGCGCACGACGCTGGGTGCCGTACAGCGACAACGGGGTGGCCTTCGCGGCCGCCCTCGTCACGCTGGTCGCGTTCGGCATCTACCTGCGCACCATGATGCCGTCGGTCGGGTTCTGGGACACCGGCGAGGCCCAGACGGTCCCGGCCACGCTGTCGATCTTCCATCCCACCGGCTTCCCGACCTACACCCTGCTCGGGTGGCTCTGGGTCCACCTCCTGCCCGTCGGCGAGGTGGCGTGGCGCATGAACCTGCTGTCCGCGGTCTGCGTGGCCCTGGCCGCCGGGCTGGTGACGCTCATCGCCGGGCACCTGGTGCGCGAGCCGAGCCGTGCGGTCAGCGCCGTCGCGGCGGGCATCGGCGGGGCCGCCTTCGCCTTCGCGTCCGAGCCGTGGGAGAACAGCTCACGCGCCGACGTCCACGCCATCACCGTCTTCTTCGTCGCGCTGGTGGTGTGGCTCCTGTTCGCGTGGGGCGCCGCGGAACGAGCCGGCGCACGGCGGGCCGGCGGGTGGCTGATCGGGGCGGCCTTCGCGTTCGGCCTGGGCATGGGCGTGCACCCGCTGGTGGGCCTGACGGCCTTCGGCATCGCCGCCTGGCTGCTGGTGGTCCACGGCCATCTGTGGCGTCGCTGGCGCCTGGTGCTGGCCTGCGCCGCCGTCCTGGCGCTCGGCATCGGCTCCTACGCCTACATCTGGATCCGCGCCAACGTCGATCCGGCGCCGCCGCTGTTCTACGCGCACCCCGACACGTGGGAGCGATTCCGCTACCTGGTGTTCGCGGAGCAGTTCAAGAGCCTCTTCCACGACTTCCGCGATCCGCTGGCCGAGCTGGGCAGCAAGTGGGTCGACGCGGAGCGCGTCCTGGCGGCGCAGTTCGTCGGCCCCGGCTGGCTGCTGGCCGCCGGCGGGGCGGCCGTGCTCGCCGTGCGGCGTCCCGGTGCGCTGGCCTTCCTGGGCCTGGTCGTCGTCGCCAACGTGCTGTACTCCATGAACTTCCGCGACGGCGACATCGATCGCTACTACATGACCACCGTCGTCGCCACGGCGCCGCTGCTGGCCGTGGCCATCGGGGCCGTCGCCACGGCCGGGGCGCGCGCGGTGGGCGAGATGGGCCTGCGCAACGCCGTCCCGCCCCGCGTGCGACGACGGCTGACCGCGGCGGTCGGCGGCACCGTCCTGGCGGCCTCCCTGCTGCTGCCCGTGACGGGGTTGGTCACGGGCTACGCGGCGCACGATCAGAGCGGCAACCGCGAGGCCGACCGCTGGGTCGAATCGGTGTACGGGCAGCTGCCGCCGAACGCGGTGATCATCAGCTGGTGGAGCTACTCCACCCCGCTCTGGTACCACCGGTGGATCGACGGGACGCGCCCCGATGTCACCATCATCGACGAGCGCAACATCCTCGACGACGGGTACCGTACGATGCGCAACGCGATCGCCTCCTTCTTCGGCGAGCGCCCCGTCTACGTCGTGCCGCCCGACTGGGAGTGGCGGAGGCTGGACCGTGACTGGGAGTACCGCAACGTGAGCACCTACCGCGGCTACACCGACCTGCTGCTGATCGAGGGCCGCCGGCCATGACCGATGCCGAGCGACCGCGCCTGACCTTTTTCTTCCCCGCGTTCAACGAGGAGGAGAACGTGGACGAGACGGTCCGGCGCGCGCTCGACGAGGTCGGTCCGCTGGTCGACGGCTCGATCGAGGTGCTGATCGTCGACGACGGATCCACCGACCGGACCCCCGAGCTGGCCGATGCGCTGGCCGCCGCCGATCCGCGCGTTCGGGTCCATCACCAGCCGAACCGCGGCTACGGCGGCGCGCTGCGCGCCGGGTTCGAGAACGCACGTGGCGAGCTCATCGGCTTCAGCGACGGTGACCTCCAGTTCGACCTGCGCGAGTTCTCGCGCCTGCTGGAGCGACTGGACGATCCGAAGCGCGGACGGTTCGACGCGGTCATCGGCTGGCGCATCAAGCGCCGCGACCCGCCACACCGCATCCTCATCGCCAAGACGTACAACGCCATCGTGTCGCTGGCCTTCGGCCTGCGCGTGCGGGACATCGACTGCGCCATGAAGGTCTTCCGTCGCGAGGTGTTCGACGGGCTGAACCTGACCGCCGACTCGCCGTTCCTGTCGGCCGAGCTGCTGATCAAGCTGAAGGCTCGCGGCGAGCGGATGGCGCAGGTCGGGGTCACGCACTACCCGCGTGCCGCCGGCACGAACACCGGGGCGAGCTTCCGGAAGATCCTGCGCACCTTCCGCGACATCGGGAAGCTGCGCTGGGCGCTGTGGACGCGACGGTCCGAGACGCTGGGGCCGATCCGGGCCCGCGCGGCCGGCGGTCCGGCCTAGGACTCCTCCGGCGGCGGCCCGGCCTCGGGCCCGCGCTCCGGAAGGTCGACGTCGAGCGAGTTGACGAACTCGCGGAACACCGCCAGTCGCTCGTCCTCCTCCGGCGTGGTCTCCTCGGTCGAGTCGGGCTCCACGCCGGCCTCGTCGAGGACGCGCTCGTCGACGTAGATGGTCGAACCGGTCCGCACGGCGACCGCGATCGCGTCGGAGGTGCGCGAGTCGACCTCGGTCTCGTCGCCGTTGGCCGTCTCCAGGTAGAGGCGGGCGTGGAACGTCCCGTCGGTGACGTGGGTGACCACCACCCGGCTGACGCTCGAGTTCAGGGCGCCGATGACGCTCACCAGCAGGTCGTGGGTCAACGGTCGCTCCGCGCTCAGGCCCTGGAGCCGCATGGCGATGGCGTTCGCCTCGCCGGAGCCGATCCAGATGGGCAGGTAGCGGTCGCGCTCCGACTCCTTGAGGATGACCACGTGCTGGCTGGACAGCATGTGCACGCGGACGCTCTCCACCACCATCTCCACGAGCCGCACGCGCCCGAAGGGCTGGTCCGCCATGGACCGATTCTAGCCGAGGCTACTCGAGGACGAGCCGGACCACCCCGTCCGGGGTCAGCAGGTAGGCCGTCGGCGGCCCGTCGGCGACGGACGTGACGGAGAGGCCGATCAGCCCGTCCAGCGAACCGGCGGCCGGACCGTCGGTCGGCGCCAGCCACTGCCGCACGAAGGCGCCGTCGGCGCGCTGGAAGGCGATGATCCGGGCGTTCGCCGCGTCGTAGACGTAGAGCAGCTCGCGGTCGCCGAGCGTCGCGCCGTCGAGCAGCCGGTAGTCGAGCGTCGGCCGCACGGCCGCATCCGGTGGCGGATCCAGCGAGTACTCGACCTGGTCGCGCGGCGAGCCGAAGTCGACGCGGGTGACCGTGCCGGCGTGCAGCAGCCAGGCGTTGACGTCCACCCGGAGGTCGCGCGCCGAACGCGGGTCCAGGTCCGGCTCCTCGGTCAGGAACGGTGCCGGCGGGTCGGGGTAGTTGACCGGGATCACGGCCGGTGGCGTCCAGCGCAGGATCTGGCCGGTGGTCGCGTCGACCGCGTACAGGTTGAAGATCTCGAGCGGCGGGCGGTGCTGCAGGGCGCCCAGCAACGTCGTGTCGGCGCCAAGGCTCTCGATGCCGGCGAGCACCATCGGCCGCGGGATGCGCTCGGTGAGGTCCATCCGCCACGCCCGGCGGCCGCGGTCGATCACCACCACGTCGGTCGCGGCCGTGGCCATCAGCCAGGGGTCGCCGGGAACGTCGCCGGACTCCAGCGCCTGCCCGGCGCGGTAGACCACGGCGGAACTCCCGTCCGCCGGGTCGACCCGGATGATGCGGCCCCGGCCGCCGTCCAGGACCCACAGCGAGCCGTCGCTGGCGGCCACCATGTCGGCGGCCTCGAAGTCGTCGTACGCCCCGCTCAGCGCGGCCACCGATCCCGGAGCCGGGATGCGCGTCACCCGGTAGATGGCGTCCAGCCGGTCGTCCACCCGCGAGCGCAGAGGGTGCAGCTGGTCGGGCCGGACCCCGGCGCCGGCCGCCCGGTCGAGGGCGGCGCGCGCATCGGCCAGCAGGTCCGTGGCGCGCTCGGGGTCGCGGTCGACCAGGTCCGCGCCATCGATGCGCTGCCCGACCAGGCCGAGCAGGTCGGCCGCCTCCGTGATCGCCTCGCGCGCGACCGTGGCGCGCGGGATCGCTTCGGTCGGACGCACCGAGGGCACCGCGGCCACCGTGCTGCCCACGGCCAGCAGCCCGGCCACGACCACCATGCCGGCGAGCCCGATCCGGCGCCGCCGTCCGGCCTCGCGCTCCGCCGTGCGCGGGATGGTGCGCGGGTACTCCGGCCGGCGCCGCGGCACGAAGGCCAGGATCCAGGACACGAGGGTGAGCAGCCCGCGGCCGAGCGCGGCCTTGGCCGCCTCCGCCGCGTCGCCGGCGCGATGCAGCCCGCGGCCGAGCGCATCGGCCAGCGGCACCGGGCTCTGGTCGGGGAGGCCGGCGAACGGCTCCGCCGGACGGACCGGCTCCAGGTGCTGGGACGTGGCCGTCGCCGGCAGCTCCTCGATGCCCACCACCAGCAGGCCGTCGGAGCCGGTGCCGCCGCGGATGCCGAAGAGCTGCAGGAGGTGCTCGACGGCGGCGCTGGGCCGCATGCCGGCCAGGGCGTTCTTCAGCTCCTCGACGCCCACCGTGTGGGCGAGATGGCGGCTGACCAGCGCGAGGCGGTCGTCGGCGGCGAGCGGGCCGTGCCAGCTGTACGGCTCGATCTCGAGGGCCTCGCCCAGCGTCCCGGCCACCCGTCGGCGCCGCACGCGCGGATCGGGGTCCTCGACGGCCGGCGGCGGCGGCACCTCGTACATCCGTCCCTCGCGCACCACGACCGCGCTCGCGGGGCCCAGCTTGGCCACGTGCGCCTCGCGACCTCGCACCACCAGCGCGACCACGCTCACGCCGGAACGCCGCGGAATGCCGAGGCGGCGGCGCTGGTGGTACAGCCGTCGGTTGGCGGCGCGCAGGGCACGCCCGAGCGCCACGAGCACGCCGCCGGACAGGTCGTAGTAGTAGTCGCGCTGGATCGCCTCGAGGGCCTCCATGGCCGCCCGCTGGAGCGGCGGCGTCGGCGCGGTGAGCTGGGCCAGCAGGAAGAGGCTGCCCTTGGTGCGCAGCTCGGAGCCGGTCACCGGCTCGTGGAAGGCGACCACGTCGTGGGCAGCGGCGGGTCGCTCGTCCGCCGACGGCAGGCCGATCCTGGTCGTGAAGCGGTTCGTCATGCCGATGCCCGGGTCGCTCGTGTGGTCGCTGGCGACGATTATAGGGTCGGGCTAGCCCCCGCCTCGACCCACCGATACGGCCAGCCCGAGCAGCACGATGGTCGCCCCCGGCCGGCCCCTCATCCGCTCGTTCACGGCCCACACCAGCGCCTCCGCGCGCAGGTTGAGCTCCTGGGCGAGCATCGGATCCGAGGCCTCGACGTGCGCCGTCCCGCCGGTCACGCGCGTGACGCGGCTGGTGAGCGGCCCTCGCTCGAGGCGCGCCTCCTCCACCACCTCGGCCCACGCGACGCGAACCTGCGCCACGGCCAGCTGGGCGGCGGCGCCCGGCCCCATGCACTCGGCCAGCGCCCGCTGGACGGCGGCACCCGCCTCCTCGCGACCGCTCACCGCTCGCGCTCCAGGTGGCCGTCCAGGATCCGCCAGATGGCTCCTCCCCGCGCCCGCGCGGCATCGAGCGTCCCGGGGTCGGCGGTCGTCACGAGGACCTGGCCCAGCCCGGCGAGCAGCTCCGAGAGGCGCGCGGAGCGTTCGGGATCGAGCTCGCTGAAGACGTCGTCCAGCAGCACGATCGGCCGCGGCCCGTCCACGCCGAGCAGGTCCGTCTCGGCCAGCTTGAGCGCCAGGATGATGGTGCGCTGCTGTCCGCGGCTGGCGTGCGCCGCCACGTCGCGCGTCGACAGCTCAACGCGCAGGTCGTCACGCTGCGGGCCCACCAGGCTGACGCCGTTCCAGGCCTCCTTGGGGCGGACGTCCGCGATGCGGCGTCGAAAGGCCGTCGACAGCTCGTCGACGGATGGCAGGCGGTCGCGCGGATCGGATCGGTCCGGCCATGCCTCCTTCAGCCCGTCCAGGTAGGCCAGGCGCACGTCGGCACCGCGCTCGCCACTGGTCGCGACGGCGTCGTGCAGCGGGCCGATGCGCTCGCCCAGCTCGCGAACGACCCGGAGTCGCTCGAGCATGACGCGCGCGCCGACCTGGGCGAGTTGCTCATCCCAGAAGGCGAGGCTGTCGAGCGGCGCCTCCTCGGCGCGGATGGCTCGCAGCAGCGCGTTGCGCTGCGCCAGGACGCGGGCGAGATCGGCCAGGTCGCGCGCCGCCCGGCGGTCGCGCTGGGCCAGGATGCCATCCAGCAGGCGGCGGCGATCCGAGGGCGACCCCACCAGCAGGAGCATCTCCTCCGGACGGAAGAGCACCGCTCGAGCCGTGTCGGAGACGCTCGTCGCGCGCCGCGGCACGCCGTTCACGGTCAGGCGCTTGCGGATGCCGGCCGGCGCGGGAGCGCCCGGGAGGACCAGCTCAATGGTGGCGCCCCCCTCGGCCGTCCCGCGGTCGAGCTCCAGCCTGACCCGCGCGAAGGGGCGACCATGCCGCACCAGCTCCGCCTCGACCGCCGCGCGGTGCGAGCGGCCCGTGACGGCGACGTGGATGGCCTCGAGCAGGTTCGTCTTGCCCGTCCCGTTCGGGGCGGCGACCACGGTCAGGCCCGGGTCGGGAGCCAGCTCCGCCGCCGCGTAGCTGCGGAAGTCCTCGAGGGTCAGCCGGGTCAGCGCCATGGGTCGCCGGCTCGCGACGGGGCGCGGCGCGGCGCGCAGCGCCATCGGAGGCTAGGACGCCGTACGGACCGGCATGATGACGTGGACGTAGTCGTCCTTGCCGATGCCACGGATGACGCCCGGCGCCAGCGGACCGGAGAGCTCCAGCGCCGCCTCCTCGGACCCGAGGTTGCTGAGCACGTCGAGCAGGTAGCGCGCGTTGAAGGCGATGGTCGTCGGCGAACCCTCGACCGAGGCCTCGACGGTGTCGGCGTTGTCGCCGACGTCGGCGGCGTGCGCCGTGATCGAGACGCCGATGACCTCACCCTCCGCCCCGTCGCCCCCGAGCTCGATCTTCACGATGTTCGCGCTGTCCCGCGCGAAGATGCTGGCGCGCCGCGTGCCCGACAGGAACGCCTCGCGGTCGAGCACGGCACGCGAGGTGTGCGAGGTCGGGATGACGGGCTCGTAGTTGGGGAACTGCCCCTCGATCAGCCGGCTGACCAGGTCGATGCCGTCCACGTGGAAGAGCACCTGGCTCTTGTTCGGGGTCACGGTGATCTCGATGGGCTGCTCGGCGTCGGGCATGATCCGCATCAGCTCCTGGTAGGAGCGTCCGGGGACCACGATCGTCACGTCCGGCGACACCGGGCGATCGAGCTTCACGGTCCGCACCGCGATGCGGTAGTTGTCGGCCGCCGCCAGCGTCATCGTGTCACCCGCAAGCCTGGTCAGCACGCCGGTGAGGATGGGCCGGCTCTCGTCGGTGGCCGCGGCGAAGACCACCTCGCCGAGTGCCTCGCGGAGGACCCGCGCGTCGACGCTGGTTGCCGGCGACTCGCCGATGGCCGCCACCACCGGGAACTCGTCGGCCTCGATGCCCTTGATGCTGGACCGGTTGCTGCCGCACGTGAGCTTCAGGGTCCGATCCTTCGGCGAGAGCACCAGGTCGATGCGCTGGTTCGGCAGCGAGGCGACCAGGTCGGTCAGCAGGCGGGCCGGAACGGTGATCTCGCCCTCCTCGGTCACCTTGCCCGGGACCCAGCAGTTGATGCCGATCTCGAGGTTGGTGGCGGTGAGCTTGATCCCGGAGTTCTCGGTCTTGAGCAGCACGTTCGCCAGCACCGGCAGGGTGGCCCGGGTGCTCACCGCGCGGCTGACGGTCTGAAGCCCTCGAACCAGGTTCTCCTGCATCACCGAGACGTTCATTCGGCCCTCACTGCGCGTTCATGGATCGCGTGGCGATATCCACGAAACGATCTGGTACTCCATCGGTTCATTCAGAAGAATACTCATCCGTCGTCGTCCCTTCGTAGGCGTGTGGACGGCGTGGACAAGGTCCCTTCCCCGAGCGTGGTCCGAGCGTGCGACCCCCTGCGGATAACCCCCCGCGCGACGTGGATGACCGGGCACCGCGGCGGGGATGGATGGCGGATGGATCGCCCGAATCGGTGGATGGAGCGTACCCGGCCGGCTCGGCGGACGTGCGGATTGTCCACAACCGGCCGGAGATATCCACGAGAACCGGGCACTTATCCACGAAGACCGATGCTTTGGTGCCACGAGGCACCGCCCTACTCGGAGTAGATCATCTCCCGGACCGCGCTGATCTCGCGTCGCAGCTCGTCGTTCTCGTTGAGCTCGCGGTTGATCTTGTCGCAGGCGTGTAGCACGGTCGAGTGGTCGCGCCCGCCCAGCTCCGCGCCGATGCGCAGCAGGCTGATGTCCGTCTCCTCGCGGATCAGGAACATGGCGATCTGGCGCGGCACCACGATGGCGCGGTCGCGCTTCGACGACCGCAGCTGATCCAGGTTGACCCCGTAGTAGTCGGCCACGGCGCGCACGATGCGCTGGGGCGTGATCGACTTCTTGCGGGGGTTGTACATCACGTTGCTGAGCACGGCCGATGCGAGCTCGATGTTGACCGGCATGCCGCTCATGGACGCGTACGCGACCACGCGGTTGAGCGCGCCCTCGAGCTCGCGGACGTTGCTCACCACCTTGCGCGCGATGAACTCGATCACCTCCGACGGGATCAGGTGCAGCTGGTCCTCCGCCTTCGATCGCAGGATGGCGATCCTGGTCTCGAGGTCCGGTGGCGTCAGGTCGGCGATCAGGCCCCACTCGAAGCGGCTGCGCAGCCGCTCCTCCAGGGTGGTGATGGCCTTCGGCGGCCGGTCGGACGACAGCACGACCTGCTTGCCCGCCTCATGGATGGCGTTGAAGGTATGGAAGAACTCTTCCTGCGTCCGCTCGCGCTCGGCGATGAACTGGATGTCGTCGATGAGGAGCACGTCGATGCGCCGGTACCGGCTGCGGAAGTCCTCCATCTTCTGCTCGCGGATGGAGTTGATGAAGTCGTTGGTGAACTTCTCGCTGGTCGCGTAGAGGATCCGCTTGCGCGGGAACTTGGCGGACACCGCGTTGCCGATGGCGTGCATCAGGTGCGTCTTGCCCAGCCCCACGCCGCCGTACAGGAAGAGCGGGTTGTAGGCGTGGCCGGGTCGCTCCGCGACCGAGAGAGCGGCGGCGTGCGCCAGGCGGTTCGCCGACCCGACGATGAAGTTGCTGAACGTGTAGCGGCTGTTCAGGTTGACCGCGTTGCCGCCGGCCGAGAGCGGCGGCATGGTGACCTGCGCCTCCTCGTCGACCTGCTGCGGCACGGGGCCGGACGCATCGGCGACGACGAACTCGACCTGGACCGATCCGCCGACGACCCGGGCCAGCGTCTGGCTGATGAGCGGGCGGTAGCGGTTGTCGAGCCAGTCCCGGGCGAAGCCGTTGGGTGCGGAGATGCGGAAGCGGTTGTCCTCCATCTCGACGAGCTGCGTGTCCTTCAACCAGGTCTCGAAGTTCGCCGGGGAGAGGGAGACCTGCAGCTCGCCGAGGGCGGCGCGCCACACCTGCTTCGCATCCATCAAAACGTGGTTCTCCGAACCGGTTCGCGGCGCCGCCGCGGTGGGCTGATGAGTCCGTCCCTCGGGCCGAGATCGGACGTCGAATCGGGCGGTCCGGGCCGGGGGTGCGGGCCACTATAGCAGCGCCCGAAACGGCCGGGCAACGGATCGAGACGTCCTGTCGGGATGGGCCGTTCGGGCCCTTTCTCGGTCACCACGCGGGGTCGCTCGGGCCCTCCGCCGGATGATCGACGCATCGGCCACCTGGCACCGACGGGCCGCGGCCGGCGCGCCGTGACCGAGCCACCGGCCACCGAAGGAACCCGCGATCGGAGCCCGCGCACCGTTTGACCGAGGTGCGGTGCGGCACTAGAATCGCGGCCGAGAGCGAGACGGGCCACCGAGATCGCGCGCAGGCTGGCGGAACGCCAGCCGTTCGTGTGTTTGTGGTCCTGAACGCCAAGTCACCAACGAGGAACGGCACGCATCCATGAAGAGGACGTATCAGCCCAAGAAGCGCGCGCGGAAGCGCGAGCACGGCTTCATGGCCCGCATGGCCACGAAGGGCGGTCGCCGCGTGCTCGCTCGTCGTCGCGCCAAGGGGCGCAAGCGGCTCAGCGCCTGACGTCCGGGTCTCGGGTACGATGCCTGCGCTGCCGACCATTCGGCGCCGGGCCGACTTCGAGGCGATCGGCCGTCGCGGCTCCAGACGCTCGACCTCGCTCCTCGTCCTCCGATCGTTGAGGACCGACCGGGCCGAGACGCGCATCGGGCTGTCGACGCCACGGACACTCGGAGGCGCCGTGCACCGGAACCGGGTGCGGCGCCGGCTGCGAGAGCTGCTTCGACGACGACTGGCGGGCATCGGTCCCGGATGGGACCTCCTGCTGATCGCGAGGCCTCCCGCGGCAGTTGCGAGCTTCGCAGAGCTCGGCGCGGCGATCGACGCGCTGCTGCGGCGCCCGCTGGATGGGAAATGAAGAAGATCGGACTGGGACTGATCATCGCGTACCAGAAGCTCACCGCCTGGATGCCGCCGAGCTGCCGCTACTCGCCGTCGTGCTCGGTCTACACCTACCAGGCGATCGAGAAGTACGGGCTGCTGCGCGGCTCGTGGATGGGCGCGAAGCGCATCGGTCGCTGCAACCCGTTCCACCCGGGCGGCTACGACCCGGTCCGCTAGAGAGCTGAGAAGACGTTGACCCTCCTGATCGGCGCCGGATTCCTGGGCATCGAGCACTTCACCCCGCCGTGGGACGTCTTCTTCCTGCCCCTCTTCAACCTCCTCGTCGCGCTCTACCGCATCCCCTTCTTCGACTTCGCGCTGGCGATCATCGTCTTCACCCTCCTGATCAGGACCGTGCTGGCTCCCCTCTTCGTGCGGCAGATCCGCTCGCAGAAGGAGATGCAGCGGATGCAGCCCCTGATCAAGGAGGTGCAGCGCAAGCACAAGGGGAACCGGCAGAAGATCTACGAGGAGACGCAGGCGCTGTACCGTGAGCACGGCGTCAACCCGGCTGCGGGCTGCCTGCCGGTCCTGCTGCAGATGCCGATCCTCTTCGCCCTCTACCAGGCGCTCATCCGTGCCTCGGGCGTGATCCAGAACTTCACGCCGGCGAACGATCAGCAGCGCACGGCCTTCGAGGCGCTCCAGAACGCCGGCCTGGTGCAGGCCATGGAGAAGGCCAACCACTACCAGGTGCTTCCGAGCGGCGCCTGCAATCTGCCGGAGTTCAGCACGCTCCCGCAGTTCCTCCCCATCAACTGCCAGCTGATCGACCCGATCAAGCTCAAGGAGCCGGTCGACACGACGATCGGCTGGCTGTTCAACCTGAACCTCGCCGACATCGACCGCACCTTCGCGTTCGTCCTCGGCGGGGAGAACGGGTTCGCCATCAGCGCGCTCGCGATCCTCGCGGCCGTCCTGCAGTTCGTGCAGGTCAAGATGACGAGCCCGCGGCCGAACCCGGACGACCCGTCCTCCGGCATGACCAGCACGATGACCTACACGTTCCCGTTGCTGACCATCGTCTGGGGCGGCATCTTCCCGAGCGGCCTGATCCTCTACTGGATCGTCTACACCTCCTACCTGGTGGTGCAGCAGTACATGATCATGGGCTGGGGCAACCTCTTCCCGCTCTTCGGGTGGACGCCTGGCTGGGCCAGATCCACCGATGCGGGTTCCGCGCGCAGCTCGCGCCCGGCGCGCCCCTCGAGCGATGACGCGCAACCCCCGTCGTCCCAGTCCTCCCCACCCAGCGCCCCCGCACCGGGAGGTGGCCGCGGCGGTCAACGCCCCGGCCCCCGGAAGCAGGGCGGCGCCAAGCGACGAGGCCGAAAGAGATGACCTTCCGCGAATTCACCGGTAAGAACGTCGAAGAGGCAATCCGCACCGCCATGAAGGAGTTCGGCGCGGACCTGTCCGACCTTGACATCGAGATCCTGTCCCAGGGCAAGCGCGGCATGCTGGGCGTCGGCGGGGAGGAGGCGCGCATCCTGGCCGCGCCGAAGTCCGCCGTGGCCGCTGCCGAGACCGTGCGCGCCGAGCCGCCGTCCGAGGCGCCGGCCGCGCCCGCGGAGCGTCCTGCCCGGGCCGCGGCCCGCGGTCGGGGTCGCCGTGCCGCGGCTGACGAGCCGGCCGCCGAAGCGCCCGTTGAGGCGCCGGCCGAGGCGCCCGCCGAGGCGGCCGACGAGGTTCCGACCGCAGCCTCGGCGGCGGAGGCCGCTCCGACTGAGGTGGTCGAATCCGCCGAGGAGGTCGCGCAGCCGTTCCCGACCGAGGGCGACGCCGCTGCCCCGCGCGAGGATCGCGGCGAGCGGCGAGGCCGCGGTGGCCGCGGACGTGGCGGCCGAGGACGCAACGGCCGGGAGCGGGAGTTCACGGGCCGCGAGGCGCGCGAGCCCCGCGAGCCACGCGAGCCGCGCGAGGGCCGAGCCGACCGCCCGGGTCGGGAGCCGGCGCCGTTCGTCTCCGGCGCTCCGGTCGAGGAGCTCTCCGACGCCGAGCGATCGACGCTGGAGACGGCCAAGACCGTGCTCGAGGAGATGCTGGGCCTGATGGGGCTCAAGGGCACCGTCGAGATCGCCTCTGGCGGCGAGACCGCCCGCCTCAACGTGAAGGGCGAGGATCTCGGGGCGCTTATCGGGCGGCGCGGCGAGAAGCTGGCCAGCCTGCAGCACATCGTCAACCTGATCGTCGGGCGCCGCGAAGGGCAGCACCACCGCATCGCGGTGGACGTCGAGAACTACCGCGGCCGGCGCGAGGAGCAGCTGCGCGACGTCGCCGAGCGCGCCGCGAAGCGCGTCATCCAGACCGGCAAGATCATCCAGCTGGAGGCGATGCCCGCCGTCGAGCGCCGCATCGTCCACATGGCGCTGGTCGAGAACCCGAGGGTGCGGACCCAGAGCGTGGGCGTCGAGCCGAACCGGCGCATCGTGGTCCTCCCGGCCTCGCCGGGGCGCTAGGGGGCGGTCGCGGCCGAGGGGCGGCGGGGCGCGGCGGTGGATGTCGCGGCGTGCGCGGTCGGGCGCCTGGCGCCCGACGGGCCGTGGATCGGCTTCGCCCCGGCCCTCGACGACACGTACGTGCTCGTCATCGGCGGCGCGGGCGACAGCCGACGCGAGCCGGCCGATCCCGACGACCTGCTGAGCCTGGCGCTCGCCTACTTCGAGGACGCGCTGGAGGCTCCTCCGGAGGAGCTTGCGGCCACCCACGCGGACATCGGCGCCCTGGTCCGCCACCTGGCGGAGGTCGAGACCGATGCGCCCCGGCGCACCAGGCTGGCGCAGGCCGTCGACGGGATCGACGACGGCCTCGCCTCGGACGTGGTCGTCGGGCGCCTGGTGGCGTGTCTGGACGGCGACGAGGACGCGGTGGCGCGACTCGCTCGTCGCGCCCGCGCGTGGCCTCGGCGGGGGTGAGTCAGGTCCGCGGGGCGTCGCCCTCGTCGCGCGGCACGTTGCGATCCTCCGTGTTCCCCGGCGCCGAGCCCAGCCGCAGCTGACCACCCTCCGCCTGGAACGCCTGCCAGCCCGCCCAGCCCATCAGCAGGCCACCGACGATGCCGATCAGCCAGCCCAGCACGAAGACCAGGTTGCTGCCGAAGTAGCCGAGCCAGCCGAGCGAGGTGAGCAGCGCGAGGAGCGCGCTCACGCCGGCGATCCCGCCGACGATGACCATCAGGCTTCCCTTGGAACCCGGAAGCTGGGTGCCCGGCGAGAGCTGCGGCAGGAAGACGATGGCGAGCATCGCGAGCGCCAGCAGCAGGGTGATCCACCCGACGCCGAAGCCGAATCCCATCGATGCCAGGACCGGGCCGATCACCGACGCGATCGCACCGTACACGGCGAGCTTGTCGTTCGAACTGAGCCGCGACCAATCCATGAGCCAGACCACCCTCCGCTGTGACATTCCCCCACTTGAGCGGTGCGGAACGTAGCACAGGTCGATGCGTCGCCGGGCAAGCGCCCAGCACCGACGAGGCGGATGGGTGCGGATGGGCGTGGTGTGTGGTGGAGATGGGGGAGAATCGAACTCCCCGTCCAGAACCAGATCCCCGAGAACTTCCTACAGGTATTTCCGGCCTACTTGGGTTTCGCCATTGCCCGGTCCCCGACCGGCGGGGTATCGGACCGGCTATCCGGTGATGCCTCTCGGCTCTTTGACGTCACTCACCGGAGTCGGCGACGCCGCACCTCCCCTGATGACACCTTCGCGGCCCGGGGAGGGGGGACCGCGTCAGTGCTCACTGCCTAAGCAGCGAGGGCGTAACTATCGTTGCCAGTTACAGCAATTGCCCGCTGTTTTACGAGGCCTGCGAGCAACCTCGACCTGCGATTCCCGGTTCACGAGCCCTGTCGAAACCTGACATCCCCACGAACCTGGACGGACATTCTACCAGACCGATGCACGCAGGTGAACACCTGTTCTAGGCGGCACGGCATGCGTCGACCCGTCGCAATTCACACGAGGCGTGCGCGCGGAGCCTCGGCCGTCCTGGCCAACCCGACGGAGGGGTCCCTGTTCATGTGCCGTGTGAATTCGGGCGCTCCGCCGGCGCCGTGGCCGAGGACGGCGCGACGGATGCACACCTGGTGTGAATTCGGACCCTTCAGCCCGGTCGCCACGCGACGGATGCACACGTGATGTGAATTCGGACGCTTTGCGCCCGCGCCAAGGCCAGCCGCCCGCCGCGCCGCGCACGCACGCCCACGCGCGCCGACGAACACGCCCCCGCGAGCCATCAGAGCTTGATGCGCCCCGCCGCCTTGGTCTCGCGGTCGAGCTCGCGCCGCATGTCGCGCTCCGCGATGGCTCGGCGCTTGTCGTGCGCCTTCTTGCCCCGCGCGATACCGATCTCGAGCTTGGCATTCCCGCGGCGCAGGTACAGCCGCAGCGGCACGATGGTCAGGCCCTTGGCCGACTGCAGCCCGAGCAGCTCGGCGATCTGGTCGCGGTGCAGCAGCAGCTTCCGGGTGCGGGTCGGAGCGTGGTTGTAGCGGTTGCCCTGGGCGTACTCGGCGATGTGCGCGCCGATCAGCCACGCCTCGCCGTGGTCGATCCGCACGTAGGCCTCCGCGATGTTGACCTTGTGGGCGCGGATGCTCTTGATCTCGGTCCCGGTCAGCACCAGGCCCGCCTCGAGGGTGTCCTCGATGGCGTACTCGTGGCGCGCGCGCCGGTTGACGGCGATCGTCTCGTCGGGCATCGGTCTGGATCGGTCCTGCTGGTGGGTGGAGGCGGACACGGAAAGAGCCGGCCCCAATCTCGTCGAGCCGGGGCCGGCTCTCCCTTTCGCTACACCACGCGAAGCTGTGTTATCGCACCGCCTCGGTGGTGGCGTGCTTGGAACTACTCACCTGCACACCACCTCCTTTCGTTGCCGGCGATGCTAGCAGACGGGTCGAAGCGCGGCAATCCCGACCACCGGCGCCGCATCCGGCAGGAGCGCGGAGGGCGAGCCGGACGGCGCCGGGCTGCCGCTCCCGTCGCCGGCGACGGGCTGGTCGGCGAGGTACGCCAGGGCCGCGTCGAGGATCGGGTCCTGCTCGGGCGGCGTCTCGGCGGTGCGGGCGGCGGGCACGTCGGGCTGGACGCCGTCCGGCGCCACGCTGTGGTGCTCGGGCGTGAACCAGCGGCTGACCGTGATGCGCACGCCGCCACCGTTCTCGAGGCGGCCCCACACCTGCACGGTGTTCTTGCCGAAGCTCGGCTCCCCCACCAGCGTCGCCCGCCCCGACTCCTTCAGCGCCGCCGCCACGATCTCCGAGGCGGACGCGGAGCCGCCGTTGATGAGCACGACGACCGGCAGGTCCGGGTTGGTCGCGATGCCGTCGCCGGTGGATCGGTACTCCTTCACCTCGTCGCCCGCGGACTCCTGGGTGAAGATCAGCCCCGAGCCGATGAACTGGCTGGCGATCTTCTGCGCCGCGTCGATGTACCCACCCGGGTTGTCGCGCAGGTCGAAGACGATCTGGTCGGCACCCTGATCGAGCAGGTCCTGCAGGCCCGCCTTGAACTGCTCCGCCGCGGGGGCCGAGAAGCCGTTGAGCGCGATGTAGCCGATGTGCCCGTCGATGAGGCGCGTCTCCACCTCCTGGAGGGTGATGTCGGCGCGCGTGATGGTCACGTCGAAGGGATCGCCGCCGTTGCGCTGGATGGTGAGCGTGACATCGGTCCCCGCCTCACCGCGGATGTGCGCGATCTGGTCGGACATGGTCGTCCCGTTCACCGAGACGCCGTCGACGGCGAGCACGAGGTC
>DASSOH010000027.1:0-14709 GCA_035700865.1 Candidatus Limnocylindria bacterium
AACCGATCCGCCTCGCCGGCGTTCGTGATCCAGATCTTCGTGCCGTTGAGCAGATAGGCGTCGCCATCGCGACGCGCCGACAGCGCGATGCTTCCAGCGTCGGACCCGGCCTGCGGCTCCGTCAGCGCGAAGGCGCCGAGCTCGCGGCCGGCGGTCATCGGCGGGAGAAATCGATCCTTCTGCTCGTCGGTCCCGTTGGCCACGATGCACAGCTGCGCCAGCACGTGCACCGACAGGCTGACGGCCAGCGCCATGTCGGCCGCCGCGATCTCCTCGACCGCCAGTGCCCAGGCGAACGTGCCCATCCCGGCACCACCGTAGCGCTCGGGATACGGGAGGCCGGCGAGGCCCAGCTCGCCGGCCTGCTCGAAGAGGCGACGGTCGTACCGCTCCTGCTCGTCGCGCTCGGCGGCGCCCGGCGCGACCTCCCTGGTCGCCCAGTCGCGGACGGTGTCGCGAACGGCGCGCTCCTCCTCGGTCAGCGCGAGGGGGTCGCGCGTCGCGGCGGCGTCGGTCATGACGGAAGCCTGGTGCCCCCCTCGTCGTACCGATAGAAGCCGCGCCCCGTCTTCCGGCCCAGGTGGCCGGCGGTCACCATCTGGCGCAGGAGCGGCGCCGCGCGGAACTTCGGGTCGCCGAACCCGCGGTACAGCACGTCCATGACGTTGAGCATCACGTCGTTGCCGATGAAGTCACTGAGCTCCAGCGGGCCCATCGGGTGGTTGAGCCCCAGCCTCGCCCCGGTGTCGATGTCCTCGGCCGTGCCGGTCGACTCCATCAGGGCGAAGACCGCCTCGTTGATGAACGGGCCGAGCATGCGGTTGACCAGGAAGCCCGGCATGTCCTTCGACTCGATGACGGTCTTGCCGACGTCCTCGGCGAAGGCCTTGCAGGCGGCGTAGGTGGCGTCGTCCGTCTCCAGGCCGCGGATGATCTCGATGAGCTTCATCACCGGCACCGGCGAGAAGAAGTGCAGGCCGATGAACCGCTCGGGCCGATCCGTCGCGGTCGCCAGCGCCGTGATGCTGATGGAGCTGGTGTTCGACGCGAAGATGGCGCCGGCGTCCGCCGCCTGCGTCAGGGCCGTCCAGGTCTCGCGCTTGACCCCCTCGTCCTCGAACACCGCCTCGATGACGATGTCGTGGCCCGCGGCGCCATCGGTCCCCTGGCTGGTGGAGATCCTGCCGAGGATCTCGTCGGCGACCGACGGTTCGAGCTTGCCCTTGTCCACCTGCCGCTTCAGGTTGCCACCGATGCGAGCCCTGCCCTTCTCGGCCAGCTCGGCGGTCCGGTCCGAGAGCGTCACCTGCTTGCCGGCGGCGGCGCTGACCTGGGCGATGCCGTGGCCCATCAGGCCGGCACCGATGACGAAGACGCGATCCATGCTCATAGGCCGCGAAGGGTACCAGCGCGGGGCCGATCGCGGCATCCCCGGCGCCGCCCGCGTCCCGGCCCGAACCTGCGCCGTTGTCGTCAGTTGCGCGTCGTGGCGACCGTTACGAGCATGGGCCGCGGGAGACGCCGGCTTGTCGTCACATGCGCTCTTGCGACGCCAGACGGCTCGGGGCGCCGGATGCGCGCGCAATCCACGCTCAGCGCGCCCGCCGACTGACCGGTAGAGGATGCTTGAGACCGCCTGAGGTCGTCAGGATGAACGGCTGACAACGGAACCGACGATCACGAGGGAAGCTACGCATGGCCGAGATCTTCAACCCCACCACGCTCAACGCGCCGGGCGGCGCCTACTCGCACGTCGCGCGAGTCCCGGCCGGCGCGACGCTGGTCGCGATCGCCGGCCAGATCGCCGTCGCCGCCGATGGTTCCTTCATCGGGAAGGGCGACTTCGAGGCGCAGTGCGAGCAGGTGTTCGCGAACATCGGAGCGGCGCTCGAGGCCGCCGGCGGCGGATGGGGCGACGTGATCCAGATGATGACCTTCCTGACCCGTCGCGAGGACATCGTTCGTCTGCGCGCCTGGCGCGAGCGCGAGTTTCCACGTCTCTTCCCGGACGACCGGTACCCGCCGAACACGCTCCTCGTCGTGAGCGCGCTGGCCAACGACGACCTGCTGCTCGAGGTGCAGGCGCTGGCTGCGATCTAGTCCTCGACGGGGCCTCGCTCGAGCTCCTCGGCGACGCGGCGCAGGAAGGTCCGGACGGCCCCGCGCTCGTCCGCGGACAGGCCCGCCAGCGCCCGCTCCACGGCAGCACCGCGCCACGCGTAGAAGGCATCGATCAGGCGCTGTGCCTCCGGCGAGAGGCTGAGCCGAACCACGCGCCGATCGCCGGCGGGGCGGGTGCGCACCAGGTGGCCGCTGTCCACCATCTGGTTCGCGATGCGGCTCGCCCAGCCCACGCTCACCCCGAGGCCACGGGCCAGGTCGCCCACGGTCTCCGAGCCGGCCATGGCCAGGTGGATTGCCGCGCGGATGGCGTGTGGTGACATCGGGGGCGGGCTCGGGGCTCCGGGCGCCTGGGCCTGGCGTCCGGCCTCCATGGCTCGGACCAGGAGCTCGCTGGTCTCGTAGGCGTCGCGGCTGAGGGGCGCGGATCGGTGCGGTTGCGTGGCCATGGCGCCGAGTGTACCTTTCGTTTCGTTACGAAACTAGTGCGTGAGGAAACGGATAGGTGCGCGGAACGTGAGCAACGGCAGCCGAAACCGCTGGTTCGGGCTCGTGATGCTGAGCCTGGGCCTGGCCATGATCATCGCCGACGTCTCGATCGTGAACGTCGCGATCCCGGTGATGATCGAGGACCTGAAGATCGACTTCACCACGGCCGAGTGGGTGAACACGAGCTACAGCCTGGTCTTCGCCGCCCTGCTCGTGACCCTCGGGCGGCTGGGTGACGTCATCGGGCGGCGGCGGCTGTACCTCGGCGGTTTGATCGTCTTCGCCCTTGCCTCGCTGGGGGCCGGGCTCGCCCCCAACGGCACCCTGCTGGTGGGAGCCCGGCTCCTGCAGGGCATCGGTGGCGCGGCCATCAGCCCAGCCACCCTCTCGATCGTGTCGAGCGAGTTCCGTGGCCGCGACCGGGGCATCGCCTTCGGCATCTGGGGATCGGTCATCGGGGGCATGGCCGCCATCGGCCCGCTCATCGGCGGCTGGCTGACGACGAATGCCAGCTGGCGCTGGGCATTCCTCATCAACATCCCCATCGGCGTCGTGGCCTTCGTCGGGACCCTCATCTACATCAACGACAGCCGGGACGAGAACGCGGAGCGGCGGTTCGACCTGGTGGGCGCGGTGCTGACCATGGTCGGCTTCGGCGCGCTCGTCTTCGGCCTCATCGAGGGCTACAAGTACGGCTGGTGGGGCCAGTCGCAGGAGTTCAGCGTCCTCGGCCTGGCCTGGCCGGCCGGCTGGCCGGTCAGCATCATCCCGTTCGCCTTCGCGCTGTCCGCGCTCGCCCTGGTCGCGTTCACCGTTCGCGAGCTGCGCAAGGAGGCTCGCGGCGACCGCAGTGGGGTCTTCGGCTTCCGGCTGTTCCGCTATCCGGGGTACCGCTACGGCAACCTCACCGCGCTGGTCCTGAGCCTGGGTGAGTTCGGGCTCCTCTTCGTCATCCCGCTCTTCCTCCAGGGGATGCTGGGGCTCTCGGCCTTCGACACGGGGCTGACGCTGCTGCCGCTGGCCCTCGGGACGTTCGTGGCCGGACCATCCGCCGGCGCGCTGGCCGCGCGCATCGGTCCGAAGTGGGTCGTGACCAGCGGCATGGGGCTGGAGGCCATCGCGATCTTCTGGATCGGGCTCCTCTTCAGTCCCGACCTCGACGTCTGGTCGCTGGTCCCGCCGCTGGCGGTGTACGGGGTGGGCGTCGGCCTCGCCACGGCGCAGCTGACGAACGTCGCGCTGGCACAGATCCCCCGAGAGGAGTCCGGAGTCGCCTCGGGCGGGACGTCGACCCTGCGCCAGGTCGGCAGCGCCCTCGGGATCGCCATCCTCGGGACGACGCTCGCCATCGGCCTGGGCCAGGGCACGCGCGACCGGCTTCAGGCGGCGGTGGACCGGCTTCCTCCGCAGGCGGCGCAGGCGCTCCCCTTCCCGGCGAGCGAGCTTCCCGAGCTGGTCGCGAAGCCGATCGAGTCGACGTTCGGCCAGGCGCTGCCGGGGCTCCTGTCGGATCCGCGGCTCCCGGAGCCGGCGCGGCCCGTGATCCGCTCCGCGGTCGAGGAATCGTTCGTGGATGGAGCGGTGAACGCCTCGCGCGCGGCGACGGGATTCGTGCTGCTGGGCCTCATCATCAGCCTCTTCATCCCGAACACTCGGCACGAGGCTGATCACGACCCGGCCTGACACCGGTCGCCGCGACCGAGTCAGGTTCCCAGAAGGCGCTCCGCGGCCGTCACGGGGTCCAGCTCTCGGTCCGCCACGGCCTGGATGATCGGGTCCCACTGGTCGTGCGCGACCGCCCGTCGCGCGGCCAGGTCGGCGAGCGCGCGACGAACCTGGTTCGCAGCACGGTCGCGCGCCGCGATCGGTGAGCGCGCGTGCTCCCGGTGCGCCTCCACGGCGTCCGCCAGCGCGGCGACGCCGTCGCCGCTCGTCGCCGTGGTCAGCAGCACCGGCGGCGGCCGCCGCTCGATGCGCCCGCCCGCGGTCGATAGCATGGCCCGCAGCTGCCGCGCGGCGCGATCGGCGCCCGGGCGGTCGCCCTTGTTCACCGCGATGATGTCCGCGACCTCGAGCAGCCCGGCCTTGATGGCCTGCACCTCGTCACCCATCTCGGGCACCTCGACCACGATGGTGGTCTCGGCCAGGCGCGCCACCTCGACCTCGGACTGCCCCGCCCCGACCGTCTCGACCAGGATCGGGTCGTAGCCGGCGGCGTCGAGCGCCGCCGCCGCGATCCAGGTGGTGGAAGCGAGCCCGCCGAGCTCGCCACGCGAGGCCATCGATCGCATGAAGACGTCCCGGTCGGCGGCGTGCTCCATCATGCGGATGCGGTCACCCAGGATGGCGCCGCGGGTGTACGGCGAGCTCGGGTCCACGGCCAGCACGCCGACCCGGCGTCCGCGCCGCCGCCACTCCCCGATGAGCGCGCTGACCAGCGTCGACTTGCCGCTGCCCGGCGGTCCGGTGATCCCGACCAGGTGCGCCCCGTGGCCCGCGGCGAAGAGCTCGGGCAGGAGTGGCCGCACCATTGGGTCGCCGTTCTCGATACGGGTCAGGAGCCGAGCGAGCGGCCGGCGACCTCCCGATGCGAGCTCATCGACCATCGGTCGCCGGCGTATATCGCGATATACGCGGGCCCGTCATGACCGCCGGACGTGCTCGCGGAAGTACCGAGCGATCTGCCCGATGCTGGTGCCCGGGCCGAACACCTCGGCCACTCCCGCGCCCTTGAGCTTCGTCACGTCGGCATCGGGAATGATCCCGCCGGCCGCGACGAGCACCTCGTCCATCCCCCGCTCGCGCAGGAGCTGCACGGTCCGCGGCAGGAGCGTCATGTGCGCCCCGGAGAGGATGGAGAGGCCGACCACGTCGACGTCCTCCTGCTCGGCGGCATCGGCGATCATCTCCGGCGTCTGCCGCAGGCCGGTGTAGATCACCTCGAAGCCCTCGTCGCGCAGGCCGCGGGCGAGCACCTTGGCGCCGCGGTCGTGGCCGTCGAGGCCGGGCTTGGCGATCAGGACGCGGATCGGCGCCTGGGGCGTATCGGTCATGCGGGCGTGTGGGTCGTCATGCGCCGCCGATTCTAGCGGCGGCCACGCCCGTTGCGATGGCCGCCCTGTCCGGCCTGTACCCGTTGGACCACCGGGCGGTGATCGCCCAGTCGTCACCTGCCTGTTCTGGCGACGTTAGGCGGCCTCTCCGACGGAGGACGTCGCGACATGCGCGGATATGGACCGATAGCGTCGCCACGATAGACGGCTGACGACACGAATCCCGCCCAGCCCGTCTACGGTCGCCACGATGGACGGCTGACGATGGCAGCGGCATGGACCGCTGGCGACAGGACGCGATCGAGCAGCGCCTACCCGGCGCTCCCCTTCCCGATCAGACCCATGAACTCGGCCCGGGTCCTGGCATCGCGGCGGAACGTTCCGACCATGCTGGAGGTGACCATCGTCGCCTCCTGCTTCTTCACGCCGCGCATGATCGTGCACAGGTGCGTCGCCTCGATCACGCAAGCCACGCCCTTCGGCTCCAGCCGCTCCATCAGGAAGTCGGCGATCTGGACCGTGAGCCGCTCCTGGACCTGCAGCCGCTGCGCGTACATGTCGACGATGCGCGGGATCTTGGAGAGGCCGATGACGCGGCCCTTCGGCAGGTAGCCCACGTGTGCCTTGCCGATGAACGGCAGCAGGTGGTGCTCGCACAGGCTGAAGAACTCGACGTCGCGCACCACCACCATCTCGTCGTAGTCGACGCTGAAGCAGGCGCCGTTGATGAGCGCGTCGGGATCGACGTGGTACCCGGCCGTCAGCTCGTCGTACATGCGCCGCACGCGCTCGGGCGTGCGCAGCAGGCCCTCACGGGCGGGGTCCTCCCCGATCTCCTCCAGCAGCGTGCGCACGGCGCTCTCGAGGGACGGCGCCTTCTCATCGGTCATCGTCCGGATGATAGGCGGTCCGGCGGCGATCCCCGTGGCGGCGACCGGGTCGCGGACGGTACACTCCGGATGCCCATCCGACCACCCGAGCTGTCAGGAGGGTTCCGGCTGCCGTGATCTCCCATACCACCGTCCGATCCGGTCGCCTCTCCCTCGGCTGGCTGACCTCGAGTGATCGCCTGGCCGATGCCATCGGCCGCCGCCTCGACGACGCGTACCACTGGTTCCGGCACGTCGCGCCCGGCGGGATCGAGCCGGTCGAGGCGGTCCTCGTCGGTCCCGGCGGGACGTGGGCGATCAGCACCGCCGGCGAGCGTGGTCGGTTCACCCGCCGCAACGGCCACTGGTATCGCTGGAACCGCTCCACCGAGTCCTGGGTGCCGTGGGACGCGGTCCCGATCACTGCAGCCCGGCTGGCCGCGCGGCGCCTGGGCCTCTACCTCGAACGGGCATCCCTGCCGGGTGCCGTCCAGCCGCTGCTGCTGCCACCCGCCGAGATGGCGGTGCTCCGCGAGCCCGGGCAGGAGCCGGGGCTCATCATCGAGCGCGAGCCCGACCGCCTGGCGGCGCTGGTCAGCGCCGAGGAGCGGCTCACCCAGCCGCAGGTGGATCGGATCGTGGCGCTGCTGGATCCTCGACAGCCGCTGCCGCGGCTGGCTCCGTCGGCTCCCTCCGGGTGAGCCAGGCGTAGACCATCACCACCGCCAGCCCGGCGCTCCAGCCGGCCACCACGTCCGTCGGGTAGTGCACCCCCAGCCACACCCGCGACAGGCCGACGGCTCCGATCAGCGCCCCCAGGGCCACGACGAGACCGATGCGCGCGGCCCGCGGCAGGGTCGAGCGCCACACGATCACCGCCAGCACGCCGTACGCGACCATGCTCAGCGCCGAGTGGCCGGACGGGAAGCTGTAGCCGTGCTCGACCACGATCGCGTCCAGCGCATCGGGGCGCGCGCGGCGGAACGACGCCTTCAGCAGCGTGTTGCCGATGGATGCCAGCGCGATCGTCAGCGCGCCGGCCAGCCCGTCGCGCCACGACTCGACGAGCGTGGCCACGGCGACCACCAGCACGGCGACCAGCGTCACGCCCCACCACGAGCCGAACTCCGTCACGACGCGCAGCGGGTCCAGCGGCAGCGCGCGGACGGCCGCGACGATGGGCGCGTCGATCGGGTCCGTGGCGCTGGTGGCCACGCCGACGCCCAACACGATCACGACCAGGACGCCGACCAGCGCGATCACCAGCGGCAGCGGCGTGCGGAAGGGCATGGGCGGCCAGTCTAGGGGCGGGGCGTATCATCCGCAGCCGATGCGCTCCCCGACCGGCCGCGCGGCCATCGCCGGCACCGCGCTCGCCCTGGGCCTGGTTGCCGCCTGGGTCCTCCCCCCACTCGCGACGCTCGTCGCGTGGCCCCTCCTGCTCGTGGTTCCCGGCTGGGTGGCGATCACCTGGCTCGCCCCGCGCATCGACGCCGCGGGCCGCCTGGGGATCGGCATCGTCCTCTCCGTCGCCGCGTCGACGCACCTGGTCTACTGGGTCAGCCGACTCCTCGGCGGCTACGACCGGGTGGCGGTCTTCGCGGTGAGTGGAATCCTGGCGGCGCTCGTCCCCCTCGCCCTCGCGCGGCGTGCCCCGCTCCCCCGCTGGCGGTCGGTGACGCCCACGGCCGGAGCGCTGCTGGTGGCGTGGCTGGCCGCGGCCGTGGTCGGCCTGACCCTCGGGGTCGGCCTGTGGAGGATCACCCCGACCGGCGTCGTCGCCGGCGGCTCGAACTGGAGCGACCTGGGGGTCCACCTGTCCATCGCCCAGACCCTGAACGCCGGGGCCAACTTCCCGCCCGAGGTGCCGTACTTCGCCGGCGTGCCGCTCGTCTACCACTGGTTCGCCGACTTCCACGCGGCGATCCTGGCCGAGGCGGCCGGCCTCTTCGCCGTGCCCGCCATGGTCGTGCAGTCGACCGTGCTGGCCGCCGCCCTGGCGCTGCTGGTCTTCTCCCTGGCGCGCGCGCTGCTGCGCGGCCGGCACGCCCGCCGGGTGGCCACGCTCGCCGCGGCTCTCGCCATCTTCGCGGGCGGCATGGGCTACATCCGCTTCCTCGCGGACCTGTGGAATGGCGCCGGGGCGCCGCTGGATCTGATCGCGGCAAGCTCCTACGACAACCAGTGGCTGACCGACTGGCCGTTCTTCCGCATCCCGTCGGTCATGGGCACGGGGCTCCTCGCCCATCGGGCCACCACGGCCGGCCTCCCCATGCTGGTGGCCGCCGTCCTGCTCGCCGTCGCCGCCCTGCCCGCACGACACCGGCGTGCGTCGGGGTGGCGCGATCGGCCGGCGCTCCTGGCGCTCGCCGGGCTGCTCGGCGCGCTGCTCGCCCCGTTCCACTTCTTCTTCTTCCCGGTCGTGCCGCTGCTGGTCCTGGCCTGGGTGCTGACCGGCGATCGGCTGCTCGAGGGCGACGCGCCGCGCAACGCGCTCACCTTCCTCGCTCCCTACGCCGTGGCGGTTCCGTTCGTGGTCGCGCCGTTGACGCAAGCGACCGGCTCGGGGTCGCTGCGCCTGGTATCGGGCTGGGGATCCGTGCCCACCGACGGCGGCGCCATGGGCGTCGCCTTCTTCTACCTGACCAACCTGGGCGTGCCGTTCCTGCTGGCCCTCGCCGCGCTCCTCGTCCCGCGCCTGCCGCGTCGCGGCTTCGTGGCCGCCTGGATCCTGCTGCTCTTCGCGATCCCCAACCTCGTCCAGCTGTCGGTCGTCGACTTCGACATGAACAAGTACTTCCAGGCGATGTGGATCGCGGTCGCCGTCGCCGCCGCCTGGCTGGTCCACCGCTGGCCGGCTGCCGTCATCACTGCGGTGCTCGCGCTGAGCGTCCCCTCGCCGCTGCTGGTGGCGGGCTGGACGGCGACCAGTAACCTGCAGGTCCTCACGCGCGACGAGCTGGACGCGGCGGCCTGGGTGGCCGGCCACACGCCGCCCGATGCGGTCTTCGTCACCGACGGCTGGGTGAACGCCCTGACCGATCCGGCCGGTCGCAAGCGCCTCACGACGTTCGGTCCGTACGTCGCCAACCTCGGCTACGCGCCGGACGAGCGGATCAGCAACGTGACGACCATCTACTGCGGGGGCGACGCCGAGCTCTCCGCCGACCTGATGCGACGCTACGGCGCGACGTACGTGGTCGATGGCGGACGGCCGCAGGGGTGTCCCGCGCCGGTGGACTTCGGCGCCAGCCCGACCTTCGAGCTGGCCTACGACGGCTCGCCGCGCATCTGGCGCCTCGCCGAATGACCGGCCACGCGCGGATTCGTCCCTATGATGGGCCGATGCAGGACGCCGCCGGAGCCGTCGTCGCCTTCGAGCACGTCAGCAAGCGCTACCCGGGCACCGATGCGCCCGCGGTCGACGACCTGAGCTTCACCGTCCCGGCGGGCGAGATCTGCGTCCTGGTCGGTCCATCCGGCTCGGGCAAGACGACGACCATGAAGATGGTCAACCGCCTGATCGAGCCGACCGACGGCCGCATCACCATCGACGGGACGGACGTGATGGACCTCTCGGCCGTCGAGCTGCGCCGCCGCATCGGCTACGTCATCCAGATGGTCGGCCTCTTCCCGCACCTGACCGTCGCCGACAACGTGGCCGTCGTCCCCCGGCTGCTCCGCTGGTCGCGGGCCCGAACCGCCGAGCGCGTCGGCGAGCTGCTCGAGCTGGTCGGGCTGCCGAAGGCGTACGGGTCCCGCTACCCGTCCGAGCTGTCCGGCGGCGAGCAGCAGCGGGTCGGGGTCGCGCGGGCGCTGGCGGCCGACCCGCCGGTGATGCTGATGGACGAGCCGTTCGGCGCCGTCGACCCCATCCGGCGCGACCGCCTCCAGAACGAGTTCCTGCGCCTCCAGGAGCGCGTCCGCAAGACGATCATCTTCGTCACCCACGACGTCGACGAGGCGATCAAGATGGCCGATCGGATCGCCATCCTGCGCCCCGGCGGCATCCTGGCCCAGTACGACACGCCGGCGGCCATCCTGGCCGCTCCGGCCTCGGAGTTCGTGGAGCGCTTCGTCGGCGCCGATCGGGGCCTGAAGCGCCTCTCGCTGGCGCGCGTTCGCGACCTTGACCTCACTGAGCCGATCCGGGTGCGCACCGGCGAGGACCGATCCGCCGTCCGCGAGCGCCTCGAGCGCGTCACGGAGATGCCCTACGGACTGCTGGTGGACGAGGCCGAGCGGCCGCTGGGCTGGCTGGACCCGCACGACCTGGCCGGCGAGGGGCCGATCCGCCCGGAGGACGCGACCCCCGGCGCCCCGACCGTGCAGCCCGAGACGACGCTGCGCGACGCGCTGTCCGCGCTGCTCGGCTCCAGCGTGCAGCTGGGCGTCGTGGTGGACGGGCGTGATCGCGTGCTGGGCCTGATCAGCGTCGACGCCATCGGCGATCGGCTGCGGGAGCCCGTGCGCGGCGCGGACGGCACCCTGCACGAGGTCGGGACGGTCGCGGCGACGGGCGCGGCCGCCGCCACGTCCTGATGTCCGACGCCCCGCCCATCCGCTGGGAGTGGATCGGCGACAACCTGGATACCATCGGCGGGCTGCTGCTCGACCACGTCGTGCTGACCGCCATCGCGGTCGGCATCGGCCTGGTCATCTCCTTCGGGCTGGCTCTCCTCATCCGCCGCTACCCGGCGCTGGGCGGCCCGATCATCGGCACGACCGGCGTGCTGTACGCGATCCCCTCGCTGGCACTGCTCGGGCTGCTCGTCCCGGTCACCGGGCTGACGGTGCTGACCGCCGAGATCGCGCTGGTCAGCTACACGCTGCTGATCCTGACCCGCAACATCACCGAGGGGCTGCGCGCCGTGCCGCGCGCCGCCGTGGAGGCCGCCACCGGGATGGGGTACACGCCGCTCGGACGCCTGGTGCGCGTGGAGCTGCCCCTGGCCGTGCCGATCATCGTTGCCGGCATCCGGATCGCGACGGTCACGACCATCGGCCTCGTCACCGTCGCGGCGCTCATCGGCGTCGACAACCTGGGCTACCTGATCGTGACCGTCGGCGTGAACCGCGGCTCGTTCGGGCTGACCCAGGCGCTGACCGGGATCGTGCTGGCCGTCGCGCTGGCCGTGGTGGCGGACGTCGCCCTCCTCGGCCTCCAGCGCGCCCTCACGCCGTGGTCGCGACGCGGGGCGGCCTGACCGTGGAGTTCCTCGCCGACGTCGTCGCCTGGTTCGCGGATCCGTCGCACTGGTCGGGCCGCGACGGGATCCCGGCGCGCCTGGTCGAGCACCTCCTGCTGTCGGGCGCCTCGCTGGGCCTGGGCCTGGCGATCGCGCTGCCCATCGGCCTCCTCATCGGTCACACCGGACGAGGGGCGCTCGCGGTCGTCAGCGTCGCCAACATCGGGAGGGCCGTGCCGTCGCTCGGCCTGCTGGGCCTGGCGTTCCTCCTGCTGCTGCCGTACGGGCTGGGGCTCGGCTTCCTGCCCAGCCTGCTGGCCCTGGCGGCGCTCGCCATCCCGCCCATCGTCACGAACACCTACGCCGGGCTGCGGGAGGTGGACCGCGACCTGGTGGAGGCCGCCCGCGGCATGGGCATGCGGGAGCGCGAGGTCCTCGGGCGCGTGGAGCTGCCCATCGCCCTGCCGGTCATCCTGGCCGGCGTGCGCACCTCGGCCGTGCAGGTGGTGGCGACCGCCACCCTCGCCGCCATCATCGGCGGCGGGACGCTGGGGAACCTGATCCTGGTCGGCCTCAACCTGGGGCAAGAGGTGCAGATCTTCGCCGGCGCCGTGCTCGTGGCGGCCCTCTCGATCGCCACCGAGGTCACGTTCGCCTGGTTCCAGCGCGCCGCGACGTCGCCCGGCCTGCGCGACCGCACCCTCCCCGACCCGGCCCCCTGATCGCCGCGGGACGCGTGCGGCGCCCTGAACGCCTCGGGGGCCCGCGGGCGATCGGTTGGTAGACTGATCGCTTGCGTCGCGCACGATCGTGCGCGACGACGATCAGCAGAAACGAGGAGGACCCAATGCGGAAGCACCGCACGCTCGTCCTTGGGGCGGCGATGCTCGCGCTCATCGTGAGCGCGTGCTCGTCGGGTGAGGGCGGCACTCCAGGCGCCAGCGCCTCGGGCGCAACCGGCAGCCAGCCGGCCGCCAGCGAGGCCACCGGCGACCTTCCCACCATCACGGTCGGTTCGAACGCCTTCCCGGAGTCGACCATCGTGGCCGAGATCTACGCCCAGGCCCTCGAGGACGCCGGCTTCACGGTCGAGCGCAACCTCGAGCTCGGGGCGCGCGACGTGACGTACCCGGCCCTGACGTCGGGTGACATCGACCTGATGCCCGAGTACCTGGGCGGCATGCTGGCCCAGACCTACGAGGGCTCCCCGACGTCCGACGTCGAGGAGACGGCGCAGGCCCTGCGTGACGCGCTGGCCGGCGACGACCTGGTCGCCTTCGACCCGACGCCGGGCACCGATGCCGACGGCTTCGCCGTTCGCAGCGAGACCGCCGACGAGTTCGACCTCACGACCATGAGCGACCTCGCCGGGGTGGCCGACCAGCTGACCTGGGGCGTGGCCGTCGAGTGCGGCGACAACCCGAATTGCGGGCCGGGCCTCAAGGAGGTCTACGGCATCGACCTCGAGCAGCTCGACGTGCAGCAGCTCCAGGCGTGCAGCACGGCGATCGCCGAGGCGCTGAACCAGTCGAACATCGACGTGGCGCAGGTCTGCACCACCCAGCCGGAGATCCTGGCCTTCAACCTCGTCCTGCTCGAGGACGACAAGGGCCTGGCGCCGGCGCAGAACATCGTGCCGGTGGTCCGCAAGGAGATCGCCGACGCGGGCGGTGACACGCTCGAGTCGACGCTCAACGCGGTGTCGGAGCTGCTCACCACCGAGGAGCTCACGAACCTCGGCGCGGACATCGTCCTCAACGGCCAGTCCTACGAGGAGGCGGCGCGCCAGTGGCTGGAGGACAACGGGCTCGTCTGACCCGCCAGCCAGCTCTCGCACCCGACGGGGCGGGCCGGTTCGCCGGCTCGCCCCTTCTCGTGCAAGATGTGTGGACCGATGACGACCCCGACCCCCGCCTCCCCCGCTGCCCATCTCCGCCATTGCATCAAGTGCGGCGCCGAGATCGGTCCCGATGAATCCCTGTGCGAGTCCTGCAACCGGGCCGGCATGGTCGCGCCATCCGCCTCGCAGTACCACGGCACGGTGGCGGTGGCGATCATCCTGGCCGTCGTCGCGCTCGCCATCGCCGGCAGCCTGTCGCTGCGCGGCGTGGGCCCGTACCACGGCGAGGTGCGGGGCGTCAGCCCAGCCGCCACCGGCTACGAGATCGAGTACGCCGTCACCAACGAGGGGTCCAAGCAGGGTCGCGCGAAGTGCCAGCTGTTGGCCCTGGACGACAACGGCCGCCGCATGCGGGCCGTGGTCACCCTCAGCGGCCCGATCGACGGCGGCGCGACCTCCGAGCTGTCGGAGGCGATCCCCGGGCTGACCGAGGCGCCGACGCGCGTCGAGATCACCTGCTCCTGATCGTCAGCCCTCCAGGATCAGCCGCACCTCGATCAGCCCCTCGGCCAGCGGCGCATCGCTGACGAGGGCCCAGGCGCTGTGCGACAGGTCCACGACGCGCGCATCGGCCGTTCCCCGGTAGCACTGGCACCAATCGACCACCGGCAGCGTGGCGCAGCGATCGGCGCAGACCGTGACGCTGCCGTTCACGTGCCCGGTGTAGCGACCGCCCAGGTCGCCGGGCAGGGCGACTGTCGCCTGCCCCATCCAGCCGGCCGTTCCGGCGTAGTTGCTTGCGATGCCTGCGATGGCCGTTGGTTCGTCGGTGGGTGTCGGCCCAGGCGTCGGCGGCACGGGGGCCATCCGCGGAACGGCCGGTAGGGTGACGTCCGGGCGCGAGGCGTCGGGTGACGCAGGGGTTTCGGCATCAGGCGCGCCGATCCAGCCCAGCCAGCCATCGGGGACGGCCGGCGCCGGGACGACCAGCGTGAACGCCGCGGCAACGCTCGCGCCCGCGAGGACCGCCACGCTGATGGCGGCGAGCAGGGCGGTGAGCGCCCTGGATCGGATCTTCATGGGTGCAGTTCCAGGTGATGGGGATGGTGGCCGGGCTCAGCGCGGGTGAGCCGCGGGTGGCGGCGGGG
>DASSOH010000028.1:0-44839 GCA_035700865.1 Candidatus Limnocylindria bacterium
CGACGCTCGGCCAGCGGCGCGTCGCCCTCGTACATGAACGAGCCGAGGTAGTCGAACATCAGGGAGCTGGCGAACGGCGAGGCGGACCGCGTCTCGACGCTCACCACGCGGATGCGGCGCGCGCGGATGGCGCCGAGCAGATCGGTCAGCGCCGGCATGTCGAAGACGTCGCGCAGGATCTCGCGGTAGGTCTCGAGCACGATCGGGAAGGAGCCGTAGCGGCTCGCGACGGCCAGCAGGTCGGCCGAGCGCTGCCGCTGCATCCAGAGCGGCGTTCGCTGCCCGGGGCGCCGTCGCGGGAGGAGCAGGGCGCGCGCGGCGTTCTCGCGGAAGCGGGCGGCGAACATGGCGGAGCCGCTGAGCTCGGCCATGAGCAGGTCCTCGAGCTCCTCCGGCTCGATCAGCAGCGCGGATTCGACCGTCGCCCCATCGGTCTCGATCCCCTCCGGCAGGCGGACGGCGATCCCGTCGTCGGACCAGATGGTCTGCACGTCGACGCCGTGGTGCTCCCGCAGGCGCGACTCGACGGCCATCGACCACGGCGCGTGCACGCGGCCGCCGAACGGCGTGAGCAGCGCGACGCGCCAGTCGCCCAGCTCATCGCGGAAGCGCTCGACCAGGATCGTGCGGTCGGTCGGCAGGACGCCGGTGACCTCCCGCTGCTCGCCCAGGTAGGCGACCAGGTTGCGCGCCGCCAGTTCGTCGAGGGCGTGGTCCTCGCGCACGCGGGTGATGGCCGCCTCCGGCGGCATCGGCTCCAGCTCGCGCAGGAAGGCGCCGATGGCGCGGCCCAGCTCGATCGGCCGGCCGACCGCGTCGCCGTGCCAGAACGGCATCTTCCCCGGCTCGCCCGGCGCCGGCGTGACGATCACCCGGTCCGGCTTGATCTCCTCGATCCGCCACGTCGATGCGCCCAGGAAGAACGTCTCCCCCACTCGGGACTCGTAGACCATCTCCTCGTCCAGCTCGCCGACGCGGCGGCCACCCCGGCCGGCATCGTCGCCGGGCAGGAAGACGCCGTAGAGGCCGCGGTCCGGGATGGTGCCGCCGGACGTGATGGCCACCACGCGGGCGTCGTTGCGGGAGGCGACGACATCGGTCTGGCGGTCCCACACCAGGCGGGGCTTGAGGTCGGCGAACTCGTCGGACGGGTAGCGGCCGGACAGCATGTCGAGCACGTTCTCGAGCTGCTCGCGGCTCAGGTCGCGGAACGACTCGGCGCGGGTCACCAGCCGATGCAGGTCGTCGACGGTCCAGCGGCCATCGGCGCAGATGGCGACCAGCTGCTGGGCCAGCACGTCGAGCGGGTTGCGCGGGATGCGCGTCTCCTCGATCTGCCCGGCCAGCATGCGCTCCACCACCACGGCCGCCTCCACCAGGTCGCCGCGGTACTTCGGCAGGATCTTCCCGACCGACGGCTCGCCGACCGAGTGACCGGCTCGACCGATGCGCTGCATGCCGGAGGCGACCGACGGCGGCGCCTCGATCTGGACGACCAGGTCGATGGCGCCCATGTCGATGCCCAACTCCAGGCTGGAGGTGGCGACCAGCGCCGGCAGCTTCCCCTGCTTGAGCTGCTCCTCGATCTCGAGCCGCTGCTCTCGTGCGATGCTGCCATGGTGGGCGCGGACCAGCTCCTCTCCCGCCAGCTCGTTGAGCCGCGTGGCCAGCCGCTCGGCCAGGCGGCGGGAGTTCACGAAGATGAGCGTGGACCGATGCGCCCGGATGAGCTCGAGCAGCTTCGGGTGGATGGCCGGCCAGATCGAGTGCCGTGCCTCCGGTCCCGCGGCCGGGCCACCCGGCGCCTCGTCGACGTCCATCTCCGAGCCCATGCGCGCCATGTCCTCGACCGGCACGATGACCTCGAGGTCGAGCTCCTTGCGGGCGCCGGCATCGACGATCTCGACCTCACGTCCGGCGCCCCCGAGATAGGCCGCGATGGCCGAGAGCGGGCGCTGCGTGGCGGAGAGGCCGATGCGCTGCGGGTCCGCATCGGCCAGGTGGCTGAGGCGTTCCAGCGACAGCGCCAGGTGGGCGCCGCGCTTGGTGGCGGCGATGGCGTGCACCTCGTCGACGATGACGTGCTCGACGCCGCGCAGGATCTCGCGGGCCTGGCTGGTGAGGAGCAGGTACAGGCTCTCGGGCGTGGTGACCAGGATGTCGGGCGGGGACTTGGCCAGCTGGCGGCGGGCGTCCGCCGGCGTATCGCCGGTGCGCGCGGCGACGCGCACCTCGGGGACGGTCTGGCCCAGGCGCTCGGCGGTGCGGCGGATGCCGGCCAGGGGAGCGCGCAGGTTGCGCTCGACGTCGTAGGTGAGCGCCTTGAGCGGACTGACGTACAGCACGCGGACGGTCGGCTTCGCCGGCGCCGGCTCGGTCATCAGGCGGTCCAGGCACCACAGGAACGCCGCCAGGGTCTTGCCCGACCCGGTGGGGGCATGGATGAGGGCGTGCTTGCCGCCGCTGATCGCCGCCCAGCCGCGCGCCTGGGCGGCGGTGGGGGCCGCGAAGGCCTCCGCGAACCAGGTCCGGGTCGGCTCGCTGAAGGGGGCGAGAGGATGGGCGGAGGAGCGGCGGGTCACGGTCCGCGCAGTCTACGCTCCGCCGACGATATGGAACACGCGTTCGATCCGCCGGGGCGCGACGCCGGGGCGCGGCCGCGCCGGCCGGAGGATCCGCGGGTGCCCGCTAGCCCGGCGTCGGCTCTCCCGTCGCCGCCCGCTGGGCCACCGGGGCCCGCCACGGCGTTCCGAGCATCGGCAGCAGCCAGCGGTCGAGGCCGTAGTACCCCGCCACGCGCCACGCCAGCATCAGGCCGATGGCGGCGGTGAACAGCACCGGGTTGGTCGATGCCGAGCCCGACAGCAGGAACGACATGTTCATCAGCGCGCCGAAGAAGGCGGCGATGCCGGTGAGCGCGCCGAGGATGAGGCCGATGCCGATCGCGAGCTCGCCGAACGTCACCAGCCAGCTGAACCACGTCTCGTGGTTGCCGGCCAGGAGGAAGTTCAGGAAGTCGCGGTACCAGTCGTAGGTGACCGGTGGGCGCGCCGGCGCGTCCGGGATCTGCACCGCCCGCTCCCAGTAGGCCGCCAGCGCCGAGCCTCCATCCAGCCATCCCTCGCCGGTCGCCTTGCCCAGCCCGGAGATCAGCCAGCTGAAGCCAAGGAAGAGGCGAATCGGCAGCCAGAAGAGGCCCGCGTGGGTGTTCGCGAACAGGAAGCGCGCGAAGGCCGGCCCCTCGACCTCGACCTCGGTCGCCGCCGGATCGCGGCGGAAGGTGAAGAGGATCAGCACGACCACGATCGAGAGGATCCAGAAGGCCCACGTCAGGTAGCCGTTGAGCGGCTGGCCGGGTGCCGAGATCGGCCAATCCTGGGGAAGCTGGAGCCAGACGAGGATCACGGCCGCGACCAGCGCGATCCAGGTCACCGATCGACGGAGCATGTCCACGCGGGGGTCCTCCTGTGTGTCGTTCGGTGCATTCTGGCAGGGAGCGGTGCCAGCGCAAGCCCCCTCGTCACGCGCCGCCGAGCAGGCGATAGCCCAGCCCGCGGA
The DNA here is from genome assembly GCA_035700865.1 of Candidatus Limnocylindria bacterium. GTDB lineage: Bacteria > Chloroflexota > Limnocylindria > QHBO01 > QHBO01 > JACDBZ01. The sequence goes on from DASSOH010000028.1 coordinate 3,559, forward strand.
CCGTCTCGATGTAGCGCGGCCGGTGCGCATCGTCGCCCAGCTTGGCGCGCAGGCGTCGCACGAAGACGCGCAGGCCCTCCAGGTCGCCGGGCTCGTCGCGACCACCCAGGCGCGCCGTCAGCCGCTCGTACGGCACGACCCAGCCGGCGTTCGCCACCAGCAGCTCCAGGACGCGCCACTCAGTGGCGGTGAGGGCCACCCGCTCGCCATCGAGGCGGGCCTCGTGCGCTCCAACGTCCACCTCCAGCGGCCCGTTGCGGTAGGTGGCCGTCCTGGACGCCGGCGCGCGCAGATCGAGGCGTCGCAGGACGGCACGCACGCGGGCCGTCAGCTCCAGGTGATCGAACGGCTTGGTGACGTAGTCGTCGGCCCCGGCCTCCAGGCCGCGCACCGTGTCGATCGACTGATCGCGGGCGGTGAGCATGATCACCGGCACCGAGCTGAAGGTTCGGATCTCGCGCAGCACCGCGTAGCCGTCGAGGTCGGGCAGGCCGACGTCCAGCAGGACGAGGTCGGGCCGCTCGCGCTCCACCGCGGTCAGCGCCTCGACGCCGCTCCCGGCCTCCACGATCTCCACGTCCCGCCACTGGAGCTCGAACCCCAGCCGGACCGAGGCACGGATCTCGGCATCGTCGTCGACCAGCAGCAGCTTCACGCCGGCCCCTCGCCGACGGGCACCACGAGCGTGAAGGAGCTCCCCCGCCCGATCTCGCTGTCGACCTCGATGGTGCCGCCGTGCGCCTGCGCCACGCCGAGCGCGGTCGGCAGACCGATGCCGACGCCGCCGCCACGGTCGGCGGCGCCGACGAAGAAGCGCTCGAAGAGCCGGGCCTGGGCGGCGGCGTCGATGCCCGGTCCCCGATCGGTCACCCACCAGCGCACCGTGTCGCCGTCCGCGGCGACGCCCACCCGCACCTCCTCGCCGTTCGGCGAGAACTTCTGGGCGTTGGCCGCGATGTTGAGCAGCGCCTGCTCGAGCCAGCGCCGATCGCCGGCGACCTCGACGGGCTCCGGCGGCACGTCCAGCACGAGGCGCTGGCCGCGGGCCGCGGCCATGGGCTCGATGGCCGCCGCGACCTCCCGGACCAGCTCGCGGGCGTCGAACGAGGTGCGGTCCATCTCGACCCGCCCGGCCCGCAGGCGGGCCAGGTCGAGGAGCTGCGTGAGCAGCCGCTGCATCCGGTCGGCGCTGCGGCCGATGGTGGTCAGGAGCTGCTGGCGCTGGCTGGCCGTCGGCTCCAGCGCGGGGTCCAGCAGCAGGCCGACGGAGGTGCGAATGGCGGTCAGCGGGGTGCGCAGGTCGTGCCCGACGGTGGCCAGCAGATCGGTCCGCAGGCGCTCCAGCTCCTCCAGCCCGACGCTGAGCTCAGCGTCGGCGGTCAGCAGCGCGGCGGCGGCGCGCTGACCGAGCGAGGTGGCCACGTACCGCGCGGCGCCCGCGTCGTCGTAGCCCGCGACGCGGGCCAATCCGAGCGCCGTCATGCGCTCGAGGAGCTGCGCCAACCGCGCCGGCGCGACCTCGATGCCGTCGGCGGCCAGCACCTCGGCGACCTCGTCGGGTCGGTGCGGCGCGGCGAGCAGGGCGGCGACCGGGACCGCCAGGAGGTCGTCGAGGGCGGATGGCACGTCCGGAGGATAGCGCCGTTCATGTGGCGTTCAGGTTCCGCCACGCCGTTCGTCATGCGCGCCCCCCAGCATCGGGGGGCGGCCGGGCGGCCCGTGCCCGGTCGCGCCACCTCAACCAAGGAGCACCAATGACCGTCACCGATCCGCGCGTCGAGGCGGGCGGACGAGATGCGAAGCGCCTCACGGCGCTCGAGTCAGCCCTCGCCCAGTTCGACCGCGCCGCCGAACACCTCCAGCTCGCCCCGGAGACCCGCGCCATCCTGCGCGTCCCGAAGCGCGAGTGGACCGTCAACTTCCCCGTCACCATGGACGACGGCCACGTCGAGGTCTTCACCGGCTACCGAGTGCAGCACAACGTCTCCCGCGGCCCGGCCAAGGGCGGCATCCGCTTCCACCCCGCGGCCGACCTCGACGAGGTCCGGGCCCTGGCGATGTGGATGACGTGGAAGTGCGCCCTGGTCGACGTGCCGTTCGGCGGAGCCAAGGGCGGCGTCACCATCGACCCGCGCAGCCTGAGCCAGGGGGAGCTCCAGCGCGTCACCCGTCGCTTCGCCACCGAGCTGCAGGGCATCATCGGCCCCGAGACGGACATCCCGGCTCCTGACGTCGGCACCAACGCCCAGGTCATGGCCTGGCTGATGGACACCGTCTCGATGCATGCCGGCTACACCGTCCCGGGCGTCGTCACCGGCAAGCCGGTCGACCTCGGCGGCTCCGAGGGCCGCGCGGACGCGACCGGCATGGGCGTCATGTTCACCGCCGAGCGCGCGCTGGCGGAGCTGGGCATCAGCCTCGACGGTGCCACCGTGGCGGTGCAGGGCTTCGGCAACGTCGGTGAGGCGGCCACCCGGCTCATCCACGAGCAGGGCGGGAAGATCGTCGCGGTCACCGACGTCGGCGGCGGCGTGGCCAACCCGGCCGGCCTCGACCCGGCCCGGCTGCTGGCGCACCTCAAGGAGACCGGCTCGATCGCGGGAGCCCCCGACACCCGGCCGATCGACAACGACGCGCTCATGGCGCTGGACGTCGACCTGCTGGTGCTCGCCGCGCTCGAGGGACAGGTGACCGGGGCGAACGCCCACACCATCCAGGCCAGGGTGCTGGCCGAGGGCGCCAACGGCCCGGTCACGCCGGACGCGGACCCGATCCTGGCCGAGCGTGGCGTGGTGACGGTGCCGGACATCCTGTGCAACGCCGGCGGCGTCATCGTCAGCTACTTCGAGTGGGTGCAGAACCTCCAGTCGTTCGCCTGGCCGGCCGACGAGGTCGCGGAGCGGCTGCGGCTGGTCATCGGTCGAGCCTACGACCAGGTGGCGGAGATGCGCGACGCCCAGGGCATCGACGCGCGGCTGGCCGCCCACGCCATCGCCGTCGGCCGGGTGGCCGAGGCGCAGCAGATCCGGGGGCGATACCCATGACCCGCACGCCTGAGCTCGATGCCCCCGCGGCCGAGCCGACCTTCGAGGTGATCCGCCGCTTCGTGGTGGTCCGCGGCGTGCGCCGCCCGCTGCGCCTGGTGCGCTTCGCCACGGGCTGGGTCGCCTCGGTCGAGACCGAGTCCGGGCCGTCGGTCGGGACGGACCACTCTCCCTACCTGGCGGCCCGGCGAGCGCTCGAGCCGCTCGGCATCGACCTGGTCGACACCCTCACCCTGCTGGGGCCGATGCCCCGGTCCTGACCCTCGGCTCCGGTCGCGCCAGCGCGCGCAGCAGGAGCACCACCGAGGCGAACGCGGAGGCGGCCAGCAGTGCGCCGCCTCCGACCGCCAGCGGCGTGGCGCCGACCGCCACCCCACCCCAGGCCAGGCCGACGCCAACGTTCCAGGTGATCGGCCGCACCCGCGAGGCGCCGGCCAGGGTTCGCCGCTGCGCGGCGTGCCGGCCGGGGCTGCCCGGCGTCACCGACGGCGCGAGGTGCGTCCACGAGCCGACGAGCTCCTGCGCCATCCAGCCGGCGACGAGCGGGATGGCCAGCGCCCCCAGCGACCAGGCGGCGACCGGGCCGCCCGTCAGCACGCCGACGAGCGCGGCCGCCACGGCCAGCGCGAACCAGCCGGTCCCGGCGGCGAGGTGCCAGACCGCCACCCGCCGCCAGTCGTGCTCGCTGGTGTAGCGGCCGCGACGACGGAGCGTATCCGCGACGTACGCGATCTGGCCCAGCCCACCGAGCAGGGTCAACCCCGCGCCGGCCACCACGACCGGCGTGGCCAGCAGCGCGAAGCCGAGGGCGGCCAGCGGCGGCCCGACCAGCATCCCCGTGGCGGCCACCGCCAGCGTCCGGCTGGCCCGGATGCGCGCCCCGAGGATGGTCGGCGCCAGGTAGATCAGCGTGCCGAAGATGGTGAGCGAGACGGCGCCGAGCAGCGTCAGCCAGGCGTGCGCCGGGCGGAGGGCGGCCCACGCGCGCGTCACCGGGTCCCAGCCGGCGGCGCCCAGGCCGCCGAGCAGGACGCCGATCGCCAGCTCGGCCAGCGCCAGCAGGTAGGTGATGGTCACGATGGGATGCCGGCGCGCCAGCGGGCTGCGGAGCGGCGCCACGGTCTGCCACCCGACCAGGGCGAGGCCACCGATGACCAGGACCGAGCCGCCGAGCGCCACCCGGCCGCCGAGGAGCGCGACGCCGGCGACCGCGAGGGTCGAGCCGGCGGCGAGCAGCCCGATGGTCACCAGGCGCTGCGGCGCCGGCTGCGGGCGGGTCCCCGCCAGCGTGATCGCGAAGTGCGGCATGAAGGAGCCGATGGCGACGCCGGCGGCACCGGCGAGCGCCAGGTGCAGCGCCGCCCACGTGCCGCCGCCGCTCGCGACGGTGACGACGGCGGCCGCCGCGGCCGCGACGAGGAAGGTTCCGGAGATGGCGAGACCGAGCGCCAGGACATGGCGCTCGGTCACGCGGGAGCGGTGCTGTGGCCGGACGGCGGCGTGTCCGCCGTCCGGCATCGGTCCGATGTCGATCAGTGTCCCGACCCGGCTCCTGCCCCGCCGTCACCGGCCTGGAAGAGGCCGAGCGCGCCGTGGGCCACGAAGTTGAAGGCGTGGGTCACGATCGGGTAGAGGCCGGCCTCGTCGAAGTTGAACTCGACGATGGCACCCTGGGCCGGCGCCAGGTCGACCGCCTGGGAGCCCCAGTTGCCCTCGTTGCCGCGTGCCAGCTCGACGCCCTCCTTGATGACTCGGTTGAAGATGGTACCGACCACGTGGAACGACGTGTCGATGTTCGGCCCGGCATTGAGGACGAAGACCCGGATCTGCTCACCGACCGGCACCTGGATCGGGTTGTCCTTGTACTGGTTGGCGATGCCGTTCCAGACCACGAAGTCCGGGCTGGGGACCGGCGCGTTGGCGCGCGCGAGGTCGCCCGTGCCGCCCTGCTGGCCGATGTACCACTCGTTCTGGATCAGGAAGTATTCCTGGTCGACCGGGTCGAGACCCTCGGCCGGCTCGACGATGATCAGGCCGTACATGCCGTTCAGCATGTGGCTGAGCGCGCCGGCCGTGCCGCAGTGGTACATGAAGACGCCGGCGTACTTGGCCTCGAACTCGTACAGCTTCTCCTCGCCGGGGTTGATGTCGGTCATCTCGTCGTTCCAGGCCACCAGGGAGGCGTGGAAGTCCACGGAGTGCGGCATGGCGTTGGTCGCCGGGTTCTTGAAGTGGATGCGCACCTGGTCGCCGACCTTGACGCGGATCACGGGGCCCGGGACGGTGGCCGTCTCCGGCGTGAATCCGAAGGCGTAGACGGTCTGGACGTAGCCCTCGGCCACGGTCATCGGCTGCTCGACGACGTAGAGGTCGATGTCGTGGACCTCGCCCTGCATCAGGTCGGGCGCCGTCGCGTCGCGGGGCGTGTAGGCCGGCGCGTTGGGGTCGGCCTGGGTCGGCGTGCCGTTGACACCGGCCGTGGCGCCGCCGCCGTTCATGCCGCCCATGTCGTGGGTCATGCCACCCCCGGCGGTCGCCGGGTCGCTGGTCCCGGCCGCCGCACCGGGGATCAGGCCGTTGAGCACGACCGATCCGGCGAGGACCAGGCTCACGAAGAGGGCCGATCCGCCGCCGGCGAGGCCGCCGTAGAAGAAGTAGCGCTGCATCTCGAATGTGCTCCCGCGTTCGAATCAAAAGAATGTGTAGTACTGTTCTAAACATTCGGGCGACGGGCGAGAGGTGCCATAGGTCCCGGGTCGATCGGGCCGCATGGACTGAACAGGAGAACCGATGCGAATCGAGCTCACGCGACGCGGCGACTACGCCGTCCGCGCCATGCTCACGCTCGCTCGGCCGGGTGCCGGCCAGCTGACCGGCGCGGCCCTCGCCGAAGCGACCGCCATCCCGGCCACCTACGTGCCGCAGGTGATGGGCGACCTGGTTCGCGCCGGCCTGGTCGAGAACCGCCGGGGCCGCCACGGTGGGTACCTGCTGGGGCGGGACGCCGCCGAGATCTCGCTGCTCGCGGTGGTGGAGGCGGTCGAGGGCAACGGGCGTCGCCGGCGCTGCGTCCTGCGCGGCGGCCCGTGCCGTCGCGACGGCGAATGCGACGTGCACGCGGCGTTCTTCGCGGCCCAGGAGGCGGTCTTCGAGCGTCTGCGGGCGGTGTCATTGGCGGACGTCGCGCGCTAGGCTTCGCCCCCGCATGACGAGCACGCCCGAGCCGGTCCGGCGCACGCTTCTCCTTCCACCGATGCTCCACGCCCTCGAGGCGTGGCTCGACGAGCCGTCCGAGGCCCGCGCGGCCGCGATCGGCGCCGCCATCGCCGAGGTGTGCGAGCCGCTGGGCCTGTCGGTCGGTCGCGTGGACCTGGCGGCGCCGCCACTGCCCGAGCTGCACCTCGACCTCGGCGCCCGCGACGGCGTCCCCGCCCCGATCCGGTTGCCGGACACCGACGGCGAGGGGGGCGGCTCCGACGTCATCGGCTCGGTGGAGCTGGCCGGCGATCCCGGGCAGGCCGCGTCCTTCCGGAGCGCGCTCGAGTTCGTCTTCCTGGCGGTGCGAGGACGTGCCAGCGCCACGCGCGCCGCTCGACAGCTCGCGGCCCTCGACGTCGCGGTGCGTGGCATCAGCGCGCAGCGCGACCTCGAGCGCGTGCTCCAGGAGATCGTCGACCGCGTTCGCGACCTGGCCGACGCCGAGTACGCGGCCCTCGGCATCGTGGACGAGGACGGCGCCATCATCCGCTTCATCACCAGCGGCCTCAGCCACGAGCACCGCCAGCGCATCGGCGAGCTGCCTCGCGGCCGCGGCCTGCTGGGGCTGATCATCCGCGAGAACCGGACCTACCGCATTCCGGACATCGCGACCCATCCCGAGCGCTACGGCTTTCCGCCCAATCACCCCGAGATGCACACCTTCCTGGGCATGCCGATCGCGGCGCGCGGCGAGCCGGTGGGCCGGCTCTACCTGACCAACAAGCGCGGCGCCGCCGAGTTCAGCGCCGACGACGAGCGGCTGGTGGAGATGTTCGCGCTGCACGCCGGTATCGCCATCCAGAACGCCAAGCTCCAGGACCACGAGCGGCGGCTGGCGGTGGTCGACGAGCGCGACCGCATCAGCCGGGACCTGCACGACAGCGTCATCCAGTCGATCTACGCGCAGACCCTCTCCCTCGACGACGTGCCCGACCTGGTCGAGGACGATCCCGGGGAGGCCGTGCGCCGCGTCGACGACGCGATCGAGGCGCTGCACGGCGTCATCCGCGACATCCGCAACTTCATCTTCGGCCTGCGCCCGGTGCTGCTGGAGAGCGGCAGCCTGGAGGAGGGGCTGCGCCACCTGGGGACCGAGCTGCGGCGCAGCGGCGCGGTGGAGGTCGAGGTCCGCGTCGACGATCCGGCCGGCGCGCTGGACACCCTGCCCATCGAGCTGGTGGCGGAGCTGCTGGCCGTCGCGCGGGAGGCGCTCAGCAACATCGCGCGTCACGCGGCGGCGTCGCACGCGTCGCTCGCCGTGCAGGCGGCGGCCGAGGCCCTGCGGCTGGAGATCGTCGACGATGGCCGCGGCATCGACCCCGAGGCGGCGACGGCGCGCGGACACCACGGGCTTCCGAACATGCGAGCGCGGATCGAGACGCTGGGCGGCACGTTCGAGGTTGCTCGCGCGAACGGGGGCGGGACCCGTATCATCGTGGCGATCCCGCGACGAGCCGCGGGCACAAGGGAGGCCGAGCGAGCATGACCGACGAGCACCGCGAGCGACCGCTGCGCCTGCTGGTCGTCGACGACCACGAGGTGGTGCGCCAGGGCATCGTCGCGCTCCTCGACCGACGCGAAGGATTCGAGGTGGTGGCGCAGGCCGGCACCGTGGCGGAATCGATCAGCATGGCGGCGCGCTTCGAGCCCGACGTCATCGTCATGGACGTGCGCCTGCCCGACGGATCGGGCATCGAGGCCTGCCGCGAGATCCGCTCCGCCCGGCCCGAGACGCGGGTCGTGATGCTGACCAGCTACCCCGACGAGGAGGCGGTGCTGTCCGCGATCATCGCCGGGGCATCGGGCTATCTGCTCAAGCAGATTCGCGGGCGGGACCTGGTGGCAGCGATCGAATCGGTCGGGCGCGGCGACTCGCTGCTGGACCCGGCGGTGACCGAGAAGGTGCTCCAGCGCGTGCGAACCGCCGCCAGCGGTGGCGCCAGCGACGAGCTCGCGGAGCTCACCAGCCAGGAGCGGCGGATCCTGCTGCTGGTGGCCGAGGGAAAGACGAACAAGGAGATCGCCTCGGAGGTCTTCCTCTCCGACAAGACGGTCAAGAACTACGTCTCGAGCATCCTCTCGAAGCTCAACCTGCAGCGACGGACGCAGGCGGCCGCCTTCGTCGCCAAGCACCACCTCGGGGAGCCGCCCGGGGTCTGACGCGGGGATCAGCCCGCGGACGCCTCCCACTCGAGGGCGACGCGCTCGAGCTCGTCGAGCAGCCAGCGCGCGGTGCCGTTGGCCGCCACGTGCAGCAGCAGCCGGTCGGCGACGCGGCCCAGGACGCCGCCGGGCGGCGCGTACAGGCCCTCCAGGCGCAGCTGGCCGTCCTCCATGAGCAGGGTGCCGGAGAAGACCGGGAAGAGGGGTGCGGCGGTCGAGGCGCGCCAGCCGAGCTCGACGCGCCAGCCGCGCGGCGTGCGCATCGGCTCGCCGACGTCCAGGAAGGCGGCCTTGCGGAACGTCGCCAGGCCGGCTCCCTCGCCTCCGACGCGGAGCCGCAGGTCGACGGCGAAGCGACGCAGGCCGTGCGGTGCCGCGGCGATCGGCTCGCCGAGCCAGGCGCCCGCCTCCTCGCCGAGGAGACGGGCGACCGCTGCCGGATGGGCGCGCAGCGTGGCCGAGGCCGCGAGCCGGACCAGCCCGTCGCTCGAATCCTCGGTCATCGGCTGCGCGGCCATCATTCGGTGACCACCATGGCGGTCACCATGCCGAACATCCCGTTGGGCCCCTCGGCATGGGTCAGGATGTGGCAGTGGAAGGCCCAGGTGCCGAGCTCGGTCGCCTCGACCAGGACGTCGATCCGCTCGCCGGGGGCCACCAGGACCGTGTCCTCGTAGTGCGGCTGCGGCAGCGTCCAGCCATCCTTGGCGATCACCAGCTGCGGGATCCCGTGCAGGTGCATCGGGTGGATCTGGAGCCCCTCGTTCATGTAGCGGATCCGGATCATCTCGCCCTGCTTGGCGACGATCGGCTCGGTGGCCGGGAACCCCTTGCCGTTGATGGTGAAGCCCAGCGGCCCGTCGTTCAGGATCATGGCGATGTCCTGGTCGACCACCGGCGCCTCGGCGTCGTTCGGGTCGGTCACCACGAAGGCGCCCAGCAGGCCCATCGGCACCTGGTGCTCGGCCATGAAGTGGCTGTGGTACATGTGCGAGCCGGCGTTGCGCAGCGTGTACTCGTAGGTGAAGGACTCGCCCGGCATGACGGCCGGCTGGCTGATGACCGGCACGCCGTCCATCTCCGGCGGCACGAAGAGGCCGTGCGAGTGGATGGTGGTCGGCTCCGGCAGCTCGTTGTGCAGGATGATGCGGATCTTGTCCCCCACCTCGGCGCGCAGCTGCGGGCCCGGGACCATGCCGTTGTAGGCGTAGGCCTCGACGACCTTGCCCGGCTCGGTCTCCCACTTGATGACCGATGCGGTCAGCTCCCACTGGAGGGTTCCGTCGGGCTGGATCTCCGGCTCGAGGATCTGGTTGCCCTTCCCCTCGGTCTCGGCCGGGAACTGCGCGGTCACCGCCGCGTCGACGTCCCGCATCTGCTCGGCGGTCATCGAGCCCGACGGCGAGGGCTCCGGCGCACCGGACTCGCCACCCGCCGCGACCATCACCTCGCCGGTCATGCCCGCGTCCGAGTGGCCGGGAACGGAGCAGATGAAGGTGATCCCCTCGGCCGGCACGTCGATCTCGCCGGTCCCGGTCTGGTGGCCCTCCGCACCGACGACGGTGCCGTCCGCGAAGGTCACGTCGTGGTAGATCCCCCCGTCGTTCACGAAGTTGACGGTGTACGTGCCCGGCTGGTCGACGTGGACCATGGCCGGCTCGAAGCCAAGGTCGAAGGCGCTGATGGTGATCTCGCCGATGGGTCCCTCCGCGACCGGCGCGCTCGAGCCGCTGGGCGCGGCGAGGGAGGGTTGCGCCTCGCCCTGGTCGGGGCGGTCGACGGCCCCGAGGACCAGGCCGGCCACCAGCAGGGTCGCCACGAAGACGGTGCCCATGCCGGTGAAGGCGGCGAAATAGAGGAAGGAACGCTGCATCGATACTCCCGTGTGTCGTGCAATCGAGGTCTGCACCAGGTTCAGATATGCCGCCGCGGGCTCCGGAAGCGCGTCGCTCATCGGCTCCCGGGGCCCGCGTTGGTGGCGTCATTACACGCGATCCGTCCACCACCGTTGAGTGCCGAACGGCCCGGGAGGATCGGGACATGCGAGCCCAGCCGGGGACCGGAGGTCCCGCCAAACAGGGGCCGGCCGGCAGGGGTGCCGGCGCCCGTCGCCGGGTAGCCTATGGCACGTCGGGATGCGCGAGCGCTTACCGGCACACGGAAGAGGTGGCACGGCGCAACGTCTGGACCGTGGGACCTCCTCCCCGAACTGGATCACCCTCCCGTGGCAGATCGACCGGCGGATATCCGCCGGTCGATCTGTGTCCGGTGGCCGGGCGGGTTCGGAGGCTGGCGGCGGTTCAGACGCTGGGAACGGCGCTGCGGGCCGGCTCGCGAACGGGCGCGGCGACGTGGCCGCGCATGACCAGTACCGACGAGCGCGCATGGAGCAGCACGTCGTGCGCGACGCTGCCCAGGACGAAGCGGCGCAGGCCGCCCAGGCCGCGCGAGCCGGTCACGATCAGGTCCGCTCCCCACTCGCGTCCGGTCGCCACGATCTCTCGGCCGGGATCGCCGGCACGGACGACGGCGGCGGCGGACCAGCCGAGGTCGACCATCTCGTCGGCCACCTGCTCCGCGATGCCTCGGTGGAGCTCCAGGTCTGACGCCTCCTCGGACGATGTCTCCGTCGCCGGCCCCCATGGCGTCGGCCGTTCGTCGTGGACCGCGACGCTGAGCACCTCGACCGTCAGGCCGCGGAACGCCGCGCCCCACGCGGCCAGGATCCGCGGGATGCTGTTCGAGCTCTCCGTGCCATCAGCCGCCAGGACCATCCTGCTGGCCTGCGGCGACCGGGCCACGAGCACCGGACACGGCGCGTGGTCGACCAGGTGGGCCGACACCGACCCCAGCAGGACGCTGGCCGCGGCGCCCAGGCCCCGAGAGCCGACCACGATCAGGTCGGCGAACCACTCGTCGGCGTGGCCGATCAGCAGCTCCGCCGGCCGGCCGATCTCCAGCACCGGCTCGATGGCGTAGCCGCGCGCGCGGAGGCAGTCGGCGCGCTCGTCGAGCACCTCCTCCAGCAGCCGGCGCTCCTCGTCGGCCGCCCCGTTCCCACCCGGCACGAGCCCGGTCCAGTCGACGTGCGGCTCCAGGGCGCCGACCATCCGGATCCGCGTGCCCGCCGGCCAGCTGCGTCCCGCGACGAAGTCGCACGCGACGCGCGCCGCGGTCGAGCCGTCGACGCCAAGAACGATGCGCATCGGGATCTCCTTCAACGACGACTGCCGCGCACGACGGTGCGCCGCCGGCCCGTTCCGCGGCCAGTCCCGTCCGACCCGCGCGCGGGTGACTTTCGGCCCCATGGAATCCCCGGCGCTCATCGGTGCGCTGGCGGGCGGGATGGACCGACGCAAGGGGCCGGGTGGCACGTGCCGTCTCGCGCCGTGACGTCGCACGGTGAATCGCAACGTCGAACTGTCCGCTACCGAGGTCCCGACGCACGATGAGCGACCGCCTCGCCATCACCCTCTTCTCCGGCACCGAGGACCGGCTCAATGCCGCTGCCGTGCTGATCGCCGGTGCCGCGGCCCTCGGCCGCCCCGTCCACGTCTTCCTGCAGTACTGGGCGCTCGATGCGTTCCGCGTCGATCGCATCGAGGGGTCGCGCGGGCTGGCGCCCGAGGCCGGTTCCGAAGGCGCCGCCGCCGTCCGCGCGCTCCGCGAGCGGGGGCAGGCCAGCTGGGTCGAGACGCTGCGCCAGGCCAAGGAGCTCGGCGGCGTCGAGATCCAGGCCTGCTCGCTGTCGATGGACCTGCTGGCGATCGAGCCGTCCGACCTCGACCCGCTGGTCGATGGCGTCGAGGGCGTGACCGCCTTCTGGCTCGCCGCCGACGACGCCCAGCTGCTGTTCATCTGACGAAAGGTGCGCACCATGACGCTCGAGATCGCCAACCGCCTCGACGCCCGGGGCCTCGCCTGCCCGATGCCGATCGTGAAGACGGCACAGGCCATCGCGGGCATGGCCTCCGGCCAGCTGCTCGAGGTGCTCGCCACCGACCCCGGGTCGGTCAAGGACTTCGCGGCATGGTCGAAGACCACCGGCCACGAGATCGTGGAGCAGGGCGAGGATGCCGGCGTGTTCCGGTTCGTCCTGCGCAGGAAGTGAGGGCCGAACGATGACCGTCGCGACGCCGTCCCGCGTCCGCAACCCGTCGCTGTTCGACGTCCTCGTCGGCGCCGTCGCCGATGAGCCCGACTTCGTCGTCGAGGCACGGGCGACCGAGGCTCCCCCGGAGGCATCGGCCACCGAAGCGCCGACCGCGGTCCTGGAGGCGCCGGTCGAGGAGGTGGCCGCCCCGCAGACCGAGCCCGCCGAACCCGAGCCGAAGCCGGAGGCGAAGAAGAACGAGCTGCTCATCATCTTCGAGAGCGGCGACCTGGAGCGGACCTGGGCGACCCTGATCCTGGCCACCAGCGCGGCCGCGAGCGGGATGAAGGTCTCGGTCTTCCTGACCTTCTGGGGCTTCTACCCGCTGGTCAAGCCGGGCGCCAGCCCGGGCGAGACGTGGATGCAGAAGATGCTGGCGGTCATGAACCGTCCCGGCATCGACCACCTCAAGCTCAGCCGCCTGAACTTCATGGGCATGGGCCCCTGGATGATGAAGAAGCTCGCCAAGCGCTACCGCGTCGCGGAGCCGCGCGAGCTGCTCGAGATCGCGATGGCCATGGGCGTCCACCTCATCCCGTGCCAGATGACGATGGACATGTTCGGCCTCACCCGCGACGACCTGATCGACGGGCTGGAGGAGCCGGCCGGCGCGGCCACCGTCCTCGGCCACGTCGCCGACGGCGTCCCGACCCTGTTCATCTGACGCGCATCTGACGCGAGAGGAGTGACCGATGCAGACCATCGAGGTCCCCATCAACCGCACCATCGACGCGCGCGGCAGCTTCTGCCCCGGGCCGTTGATGGAGCTGATCCGCGCCATCCGTGAGGGCCAGGTGGGCGAGGTGATCGCCGTCTGGTCGACCGATTCGGGGTCGCGCGTCGACATCCCGGCCTGGATCGAGAAGGCCGGCCACCGGCTGGTGGGCGTCGAGTCGCGCGACGGTTACGACGAGATCATCGTCGAGAAGCTCAGGTAGGCGGCCGGCGATGGAGCGCATCGTCGTGCTGGGCGGCGGCGTCGGGGGAACGCTCGCCGCCAACCTGCTGGCCCGCAAGCTTCGACGTCGGATCGACGCCGGGTCGGTCAACGTCACGCTGGTCGACGAGGGGGGCGAGCACGTCTACCAACCGGGCTTCATGTACATCGCCATGGGCGGCGAGAAGCCGGAGAGCCTGCGCCGCTCCGAGCGCTCGCTGCTCGACAAGCGCATCCAGCTGCGGATCGCGCGAGCCACGCGGATCGATCCCGTGTCTCGGTGTGTCGAGGTCGCCGACGGCGAGGCGATCGGCTACGACTGGCTGATCGTGGCCACCGGCGCGCGGATCGTGCCCGAGGAGATCCCGCACTTCGCGGAGGAGGCCCATCACTTCTACGGCGCCGATGCCGCGCAGCGGCTACGCGCCGCGCTCGACGCATTCCGGGGCGGCAAGATCGTGGTCGCCATCGCCGGCATGCCGTACAAGTGCCCGCCGGCGCCGCTGGAGGTGACCTTCCTGATCGACTCGGAGCTGCGTGACCGCAAGCTGCGGGATCGGTCGGAGGTGCATTTCTGCTCCCCCATCGCCCGCGCCTTCACGATCGAGAGCGTCTCGGAGATGGCCACGCCGATCCTGGCCCACAAGAGCATCGCGCTGCACACCTTCTTCAACGTCGAGACCATCGACCCCGAGCGAAAGGTGATCCAGAGCCTGGAGGGCGAGGAGCTGCCGTACGACCTGCTCATCCTGGTGCCGCCGCACCGCGGGGCGCAGGTGGTGATCGACTCCGGCCTGGCGCCGCCGTCCGGATGGCTGCCGACCGACCACCACACGCTCGAGGTGAAGGGACAGGAGCGGATGTACGCCATCGGCGACGCGACGGACCTGCCGCTGTCGAAGGCCGGATCGACGGCCCACTTCGAGGCGCCGATCGTCGTGGAACGAATCGTGGCCGGGGTGGAGGGGCGTGAGCCGGATGCCGTCGCCGGCAACTACACCGGTAAGGTGATGTGCTTCTTCGAGGTCGGGGACGGCAAGGGGACCCTGCTCCAGTTCGACTACGAGCACCCGCCGAAGCCGCCCAAGCCCAACCGCCTGTGGCACCTGGGCAAGATCGTCTTCAACAAGACGTACTGGCACACCGTGCCGAAGGGGCGGGTCTAGCCGTCTCTCGCGGCGCCGTTCTCGTGGGGCGGGGGCCAGCCGTCTCTCGCGGCGCCGTTCTCGTGGGGCGGGCGTATCGGGGAAGAAGTCCCCGTTCGTCCCGCCCGGCGGCAACGTTGGCGAGGTCCAGCGCGGCGCGACCGCTGAGCGTCACCGTGCGTACCGTGGGGCGACAAGGACGGTGAAGAAGTCCCCGATACTCCCGCCCGGTGGCAACGGCGCGACGAACGCGGCGCGCGGAAGACGCGAAGCGGAGAGGCCGGCGACGGCCTCTTCGTCGGTCTGGAGGACCGATTCGCCCTGTCGCGCAGCCGGTTCGGGTCCCGGATGACGCTGTGGTGGGCTCGGTGGCAATCCGTCGTCGCCTCTCCGTTGGCATCGATGCTCGTCCAGCCGCCCCGCATGCCACAGGGCCATTCGGACCCACGCGGCGCGACCGATGACCCGGAGCTCACCCGCGTCCGCTGCATAGACTGCTCACCATGCGCATGGTGAGCGCGGCCGAGGCCGTGGCCGGGATCCAGTCCGGCGACCAGATCTTCGTTCAGGGCGGCGCCGCGACCCCCACCCCGCTGATCGAGGCCCTCGTGGCGCGCGCCGAGGAGCTGCGCGACGTCGGCATCATCCATGTCCACACGGAGGGCCCGGCGCCGCACCTCGCGCCGGAGATGGCGCCGCACTTCCGGCACCGGGCGCTGTTCATCGGCGCGAACGCGCGCGAGGCGGTCAACGACGGCCGCGCGGACTACGTCCCGGTCTTCCTCTCCGACATCCCCGAGCTGTTCACCAACGGCGTGCTGCCGCTCGACTGGGTCTTCCTGAACGTCACGCCGCCCGATGCCCACGGCTTCTGCTCGCTCGGCACCAGCGTCGACTGCACCCTGGCGGCCGCGCGGGCCGGCGGGCGCGTGGTCGCGCAGATCAACCCGGCCATCCCGCGCACGCTGGGCGACTCGTTCATCCACGTCGACGACATCGACCTGGGCATCTCGGTCGAGCGGCCCCCGTACGAGCATCACCTCGATCCGATCGGCGACGTGGAGCGGCGTATCGGCGACTACGTGGCCGAGCTGGTCCCGGATGGGGCGACGCTGCAGATGGGCATCGGTGCCATCCCGACCGCGGTCGGTCTCGCCCTGCGCCACAAGAAGGACCTGGGCGTCCACACCGAGCTCTTCACCGATCCCGTCCTCGACCTGGTCGAGGCCGGGGCCATCACCGGGGCGGCCAAGGAGATCAACCGCTACAAGATCGTCACCGCCTTCCTGATGGGCAGCCGGCGGCTGTACGACTGGATCGACGACAACCCGATGGTCGAGATGCGCCCGGTCGACTACACCAACGACACCGCCGTCATCCGTCGATTCCGCCGCATGGTGGCCGTCAACTCGGCCATCTCGATCGACCTCACCGGCCAGGTCAGCGCCGACTCGATCGGCACCCGCTTCTACTCCGGCTTCGGTGGCCAGATGGACTTCATGCGCGGCGCTGCCCTGGCCGAGGAGGGCCGGGCGATCATCGCGCTGCCCGCCACTGCGGCCGGCGGCACCGTCTCGCGGATCGTGCCGACGTTGACCGAGGGAGCGGGCGTCGTGACGTCGCGTGCCCACGTGCGCACCGTCGTCACCGAGTTCGGCGTCGCCGAGCTGTTCGGCAAGAGCGTGCGGGAGCGCGCCGCGGCGCTGATCGCGGTGGCCCATCCCGACTTCCGCGACGAGCTCTGCCACGAGGCGAAGCGCCGCTACCACGTATAGGGGGGACACCGGTTGCGTCCGCTCGCCGGGCAGCACCGACCGCGGACGCGTACAGCACTGCTGTACACACGGTAGCGTCGCCCGCTTACCGCCGGCTTACCGACGCGGACCGAATCGGCCGCATGTGGCGGCTGATCCGCGGCTGTCCCGCGGCTGTCCCGGGTGCGGCCGGGCCGAACGGACCGTCGATTCGGTCACCTCCGCCCCTGCCGGCCGACGACCCACGGCGCGATCCTCGGGTCATGAGCTCGAAGCACGCTGCGCCTGACCCTGCGCCTGACCCTGCGCCCGACCCTGCGCCCGACCTTGCTCCCGAACCCGCGCCAGCCCCGCCCCGGTACCCGGGTGCGCCGGCCGTCATGGATGGCTCCGAGGCGATCGCCGACGTCGAGACCCGGATCGCCGAGGGAGCCTGCGCCTACCCGATCACCCCCTCCACCAACATGGCGGCCGCGTTCCAGGCCGCCGTGGCCGACGGTCGCACCAACCTGTGGGGCACTCCCCTCTCCTTCCTGGAGCTGGAATCCGAGCACTCGTCCGCCACCGCCGCGGAGGGGTACGCGCTGGCGGGCGGCCGGGTGACCAACTTCACCGCCGGGCAGGGGCTGGTGCTGATGAAGGAGGTCCTGCACGTCATCAGCGGGAAGCGGCTGCCCGCGGTCTTCCACGTCGGCGCACGGGCGCTGACCAGCCAGGCGCTGAACATCCACGCCGGGCACGACGACCTGATGGCCGTGGCCGATACGGGCTGGGGCATGCTCGTCGCGCGCAACGCCCAGGAGGCGGCCGACCTGACGGCCATCGCACGACGGGTCGCCGAGGAGACCGAGACCCCGTTCTTCGTGGCGCAGGACGGCTTCCTCACCACGCACACGCTCGAGAACGTGCGACGCCCCGAGGACGAGCTGCTGCGCACCTTCGTGGGTGACCCGCGCGACCGCATCCGCGACTACTTCACCCCCTCCGAGGCGCTGATGACCGGGGTGGTCCAGAACCAGGACGCGTACATGAAGGGCAAGATCGGGCAGCGGGCCTTCTACGACCGCCTGCACGACGCCCTCGTGGGAGCCATGGACGAGTGGACCGAGCTCACCGGTCGCGCCTACGGACCCATCAGCGCCCATCGCACCGAGGATGCCGAGCATATCGTCGTGTGCATGGGCACCATGGCCGACACCGCCATCGCGGTGGTGGATCGGCTGCGTGCCGCGGGCCGTCGCGTCGGCTGCCTGACGGTGACGTCGTTCCGGCCCTTCCCCGCGGAGGAGCTGGGGGAGGCGGTGCGAAACGCCTCCGCCGTCGCCGTCATCGAGCGCACCGACGAGCCCGCGGCCCACGACAACCCGCTCACGCGCGAGCTGAAGGCCGCGCTGGCGGACGTCGCGGCCACCGGCACCCGCATTCCGCGCGTCGTCTCGGCCTCGGCCGGGCTCGGGTCGCGTGACGTGGCGGCCGGCGACGTCGCGGCGGTCTTCGACTGGCTCGCCGACCCCGAGGCGGTCCGGCAGCGGCGCTACGCGGTCCTCGGCATCCGGCACCCGCTGGCCCTCGAGCGCATCCCGATCGACATCCGCCCGGACGGCGCCTACAGCCTGCGCGGCCACTCGATCGGCGGCTTCGGGTCGGTCACCACCAACAAGCTGCTCGCCACCCTGATGGGCGATCTCTTCGGCCTGCACGTGCAGGCCTATCCGCGCTACGGCTCGGAGAAGAAGGGCCTGCCGACCACCTACTACCTGACCATCGCCGATGGACCGATCCGCCAGCACGGCGAGCTCGATCGCGTCGAGTTCGTCCCGCTGTACGACGTCGCCGCCTTCCGCCAGGGCAACCCGCTGAGCGGGCTGGCCGACGGCGGAACGGTGTTCGTCCAGACCCACCTCGCCGACGCCGAGGCGATCTGGGCCTCGGTGCCGGTGAAGGCGCGGACGGAGATGCTCGAGCGCGGCCTTCGCCTCTGGGCGCTCGACACCGCGGAGCTGGCGCAGCGCCATGCCCCACGGCCGGACCTCCTGGTCCGGATGCAGGGCGTCGCCCTGGCCGGCGTCTTCCTGCGCGTCTCCCCCTTCGCTGACCGCGCCGGGTTCGACCGCGAGACGCTCCTCGCCGCGCTGCGCACGCAGCTCGAGCGCTTCTTCGGCAAGCGCGGCCGCGCGGTGGTCGACGCCAACCTGGCCGTCATCGCCGAGGCCTTCGACGGGGTGATCGACGTCACCGACGCCGTCGTCGCCACCGATCAGACGCTTCCCGCCCCACGAATCCTGGAGGTTGTTTCATGACCCGCTCGCTCACCGTCGGGGCGCTGATGAGCACCGACCCGATCGTCGTCCCGGCCGATGCCCCGCTGACCCAGGCGGCCGAGCTGCTCGAACGGCACCACATCCACGGCCTGCCCGTCGTCGACGCGTTCGGTGGCGTGGTCGGCGTGGTGAGCCAGACGGACATGCTCCGCGCGCGCACCACCGATGACCTGTGGAGCCGCTGGCCAGGCCTGCGCGTGCGGCACCTCATGTCCAGCCCGGCCCTGACCATCAGCGCCGATGCGGACGTGGCCGAGGCGGCCAACCGGATGGAGCTCGAGCGGGTGCATCGGCTGGTGGTGGTCGGCCCCGACGGCCGTTCCCCGGTCGGGGTGCTGTCGACCACCGACCTCGTGCACGGCATGCTCGAGGAGGCCCGGGCATGACCCTCACCACCGATCCGCTGCTCAAGGAGCCGCGCGAGGAGAAGGAGCTCCACGAGGCTCGCCTGGCGACCACGGCGCCGCTGGCCTTCGACGTCGAGGCCTACGTCGACGACTTCAACAGCGTCGTCATCGGCGCCTATCGCTCCGGCAGCGCCGATGCCGGCCTGCCGGCCGATGCATCGGTCGCGCGCAGCGTCATCCCACCCGGCACGGCCGCCGTCCGTGACTTCTCGACCCTCGCGCCGCAGCTGCCCGCGTTCGTCAGCGAGCGCTGTGTCGGCTGCATGGCCTGCGTCAACGCCTGTCCCGACTCCGCGATCCTGGCGGTCGCGCAGCCCGGCAGCGTCCTCGAGCCCACCATCGCGGCCTGTCTCGCCGATTCGGGTGACGACACGGCCCTCGAGGCGGACCTGCGGTCCCACTTCGTGACGACGACGAAGTACGCCACCGTGCCGGCCAAGAAGGGCCTGGAGCCGGCCGAGTTCGGCATCTTCGTCAACCCGGTCCACTGCAAGGGCTGCGGCGAGTGCGTCGAGGTCTGCACCGCGCTCGGCCATGACGCCCTGCTCATGACCGACAAGCTGCCGGTCGAGGAGGCCTCGGGGATCGGCACCGTCGAGCGCTACGCCCGCGACTTCCGCTTCTTCCGCTCGCTGCCGGTGACCCCCGAGCCGTACCGCAACGAGAAGGCGCTGGCCGACCTGATGCTCGGCGAGCACGCCTTCGGCTACGTGGGCGGCGCCGGCTCGTGCTCCGGCTGCGGCGAGGCGAGCGCCCTGCGCATGCTGCTCGCGGCCACGCGCCAGGTGCACGGCCCCGAGTCGATGGGCATCGTGGCGGCCACCGGCTGCAACACGGTGTTCGGCAGCACCTACCCCTTCAACCCGTTCCTGGTGCCGTGGACGAACTCGCTGTTCGAGAACGGCCCGGCCGATGCCCTCGGCATCCGCGCCCGCTGGGACCAGGCCGGTCACCCAGATCGGCGGCTGTGGGTCGTCGGTGGCGACGGCGCCATGTACGACATCGGCTTCCAGTCGCTGTCCCGCCTGGTCGCGTCGGGCGCCGACGTCAAGGTCATGGTGCTCGACACGCAGGTCTACTCGAACACCGGCGGCCAGGCCTCCACGGCTTCCTTCGGCGGCCAGGTGACGAAGCTCTCGGCGTACGGGAAGTCGCTCCACGGCCGCCCCGAGCAGCGCAAGGAGCTGGCGCGGATCCTCATGGCCCACGGCGACGTGTACGTGGCGCAGACGACGCCGGCGCACATCAACCACTTCTACCGTGCCGTGATGGACGCCAACGCGTACCCCGGGCCGGCGGTGGTGGTCGTGTACACGCCCTGCATGCCGGAGCATGGCATCGCCGATGACGCGGCCTCGCGTCAGGCGAAGCTGGCGGTCGACTCGCGGGCCTTCCCGCTCTTCACCTACGACCCGCGCCGCGGGCCGTCGATGGCGGAGCGGCTCAGCCTGCAGGGAAATCCCGCGCTCAAGGAGGACTGGGAGTCCCTCTCGGACGGCGGGACCGTCGACTTCGTGGCGTTCGCCCGGACCGAGGGTCGCTTCGCGCCGCACTTCGCCGCCGATGGCACGCCGAGCCACGAGCTGCTCGCGACCCAGGCCGATCGGCTGGCGAACTGGCACCTGCTCCAGGAGCTGGCCGGCATCCGCTGACGCGAAGTCAGCGACGGGGCGCGCGACGCGGTCGCCGCTGCTCGCTGCGGGCCCGAAGCGCGCGCAGGCGGCGCTCCTGCCTGGAGCGGGGCTTGGATCGACGTCGGTGCCCGTCACGAGCCATCGTCGGCGAACCTCAGGCCGCGGGCGGGCGGTGCCGGGCGCACCTGGCGTCCATCAGGCGCAGCCAGTCGCGGACGAAGAGCGGCTTGAGGACCGGCGCGTCCGGCCGCCGCTCGGTGAGATCCGCCGCCGCCGGGTCGGCCGTGACGAGGACCACGGCGGCGTCGGATCCGACCAGCTCACGCAGCTCGCCGTCCGGGGGGCGGGCACGCCCCGTCACGTCGACGAATGCCACGCACCACCGGAAGCGGCGGTACGGAGAGCGGGTCAGGCGCGCCAATCCGTCGGCTGCCGCAGCGGCGTGGCCGCGATCGAGGAGGGCGCGCAGCAGGAGCGTTCGGACCCGAACGTCCTGGTCCACGACGAGCACGCGGTGGCGCGTCGCCGAGGCGGTGGCGAGGACGCGGTGGGCATCCGCAATCCGTGCCGCTTCGCGGAAGCCGTCGCCGGCGACCTCGATCAGGCGTTCGGTCTGCGGATGCATCACGCGTTCTCCCCGCATCGCGACGGGCTCGGACCGCCGCTGATGCGGCGATCGAACCACGCCCGGGGATTCCGGATCTGTCCGCGAGCGGACGCACGGCGTACGATGGTCGCGGCTTCCCGAACGGTGGGAGACCCTGGTGGAGGAGCCGCAGACGAAGCGCGCGCGCGATCCCGTGCCCGGGGATGGCGTCGTGCCCGCAACCACCCCCGTCAACGGCATCCTCGCCCGCCTGCCTCCACGCGAGCTCGCCGCCTTCACCCTGGCCGCACGGCCGTTCCGCGCGCCGAAAGGCCGGCTCCTGGCGGCACCGGGAACGACCTCGTCGGCCATCTTCCCCATCAGCGGCCTGATCTCGCTTGGCCTCACCGACGACCGCGGTGACACGATGATCGTCGACGTCGTCGGCCGCGAGGGGATGGCCGGGCTCTGGCTCCACCTCGACGACGTGCCGAGCCCGTACCTGGTCACCGCGCTCGTCCCGCTCGCCGGCTGGATGATCGACGCCGCGGCGCTCCGTCGCGTGGCCGCGCCCGGGACCGCGCTGGCGACGCTCCTGGCTCGCTACGCGCAGCTCCGCCTCACGCTCCGCGCGCACCTCATGCACTGCAACCGCACCCACGAGCTTGCCCCGCGGCTGGCCCGCTTCCTCCTCGGCTGCGCCGCCTCGAGCGCATCGACCGAGCTCGAGCTGTCGCACGAGGAGCTGGCGTCCGGCGTCGGCGCGCACCGGCCGGCGGTCACCGACGCGCTCCACCGACTCGCCGCGCTCGGCGCCGTGCGGAGCGGTCGCCGCCTGGTGCAGGTCACCTCCGACGCCGCGCTGGCGGCCGCGGCGTGCGGCTGCGCGCAGACCGTGGCCGAGCTGCAGCAGCGGTTCGAGCGTCCCCGCTAGCGCGTGCCGGATGGCCCGCGAGGGTCCTCCATCCGGCCCTCAAAGCCTCGGTCCATGGCCGGTACGGTCGAACCGTGAATGAGCATGACTTCGTCGCTGAGCTGGGCGCGACCTGGTTCGGAGCGGGACTCTCGCTCCATGCGCGCGCCCGCCTCGGGGAGTGCGCGCGGCTCCTCACCCATCCCGCCAACGCCGTCCTGCTGCGCGAGGGCGACGACACCCCCTTCTTCGGCATCCTGACCCGCGGCCGCGTCGCGCTGCGCATGCGAGTCCCGGAGCGCGGGCCGGTCACGATCCTGACGGTCGAGCCCGGTGACGTGGTCGGCTGGTCGGCCCTGGTGCCACCGCACCGCGCGACGTCGACGGCGGTCACCATCGAGCCCAGCACGCTGATCGAGTTCGAGCCGAAGCGCCTGCGCGAGCTGCTGGAGCACGATCTCGCCCTCAGCGCGACGCTCTACCCGCGCCTGCTGGAGGCGATCGGGCGGCGCCTCTCCGCCACGCGACAGCAGCTGCTGGACCTCTACACCCAGCAGGCGGAGCCGGTGCCATGGTGACCGATGCCGGCTTCCTGCCACGGGCCGATCTCGACCGGCTGATCGGCCTGCTGCGCGAGGGCGGTCGCACCGTCATCGGCCCGACACTCGACGATGGGGCGCTCGTGTACGCGGAGATCGGCTCGGCCGACGACCTGCCCACCGGCTGGACCGATGACGCCGCCCCGGGCCGCTATCGCCTGGTGCGCGACGGCAGCGAACGAACCTTCGGGCTGGGCCCCCCACCGCAGGGCCTGAAGCGCTACACCTTCCCTTCCCGCGCGCCCCTCGCCGTCGCCGAACGAACGGCCGATGGTGCCGTCAGCTTCACCGCGGCCATCCCCGATCCGCCGCGCCTCGCCTTCCTGGGCGTGCGGCCGTGCGAGGTCGCCGCGATGCTCGTCCAGGACCGCGTCCTGGCGGGCGGTCCGTTCGTGGACGAGGACTACCGCGCCCGACGGCAGGCGTCGCTGGTGGTCGCCGTCGCCTGCACCCGATCGGGCAGCACCTGCTTCTGCGCCTCGATGGGCACCGGGCCCGAGGTCACGGCCGGCCACGACCTGGCCATGACCGAGCTCGACGACGGCTTCGTCGTCTCGGCCGGCAGCCGTGCGGGCGAGCAGCTGCTGGCGCGCCTCGCGCTTCCCGCCATCACGCCCGACCAGCACGCTGCCGCCACGGCGGCGGTGGCCGGCGCTCGCGCGGCGCAGGGCCGCCAGGTCGTCACGACCGGCCTCCGCGATCGGCTGATGGACCAGCTGGATCATCCGCGCTGGGCCGAGGTGGCGGAGCGCTGCCTGGCGTGCGCGAACTGCACCATGGTCTGCCCGACCTGCTTCTGCACCAGCACCACCCTGGACTCGGATCTCGACGGTGCGGCGACGCGCATGGAACGCCGCTGGGACAGCTGCTTCACCGGCGACTTCGCCCGCGTGGCGGGCGGCAACTTCCGCCCGCGACGGCAGGATCGCTACCGCCAGTGGCTGACCCACAAGTTCGCGACCTGGGTCGACCAGTTCGACAGCTTCGGCTGCGTCGGCTGCGGCCGGTGCATCACCTGGTGCCCGGTCGGCATCGACGTGCGCGAGGAGCTGGCGGCGATCGCCCCGCCCTACGAGGAGCTGCCGATGGCGGCGCCCGTGGTGGCGGGCTCGACCAGTGCCTACTCGACCGCCGTCGTGCGCTCGGTGGCACCGGAGACCGCCGACACCTCGACCCTCGCCCTCGTGCCGAGCGACGACGCGCTGCTGGCGGCCCGGCCCGGCCAGTTCGTCATGGTCGAGCAGCCGGGCTTCCCGGCCCTGCCGATCAGCGTCTCGCGCGTCGCCGACGGAGCCTTGTGGCTGACCATCCGGGCCGCGGGGCCTGCGACCACCGCGGCCATCGCGCTGCGCCCTGGCGCCCAGCTGGGCCTGCGCGGACCGCTGGGCCGCGGCTGGGACATCCAGCGCGCGGTCGGGCGCGACGTGGTCATCGTCGCGGGCGGCATCGGCCTGGCGCCGGTGCGGCCGATCATCGACACGGTGCTCCGCGATCGCGAGAAGTTCCGCCACGTGATCCTGGCCTACGGCGCCCGGACACCGGCCGACCGGCTCTACGTGAGCGAGATGGCCGACTGGGCGGACCGGGGCATGGTGGTGACCGAGATCGTGGACCGCGCCGGCCCGGACTGGCTGGGCCGCGTCGGGGTGGTGACGCACCTCCTCGACCAGCGCGACTGGCACGACCGTCCGGCCACGGCCTTCGTGGTCGGCCCGGAGCGGATGATGGAGGCGACCGTCGCCACCCTCGCCGAGCGCGGCGTGCCGCGCGAGCGCATCTTCGTCAGCCTCGAGCGCCACATGCAGTGCGGCATCGGACTGTGCGGCCACTGCCAGATGGGCCCGTTCTTCGTCTGCCGCGATGGCCCCTGCTTCGCCATGAGCGAGCTTGGCGACCTGTTCGGCAGGGAGGGCATCTGATGATCAGCGATCGACCTCGCGTCGGCGTCGTCAAGCTCGCCTCGTGCGACGGCTGCCAGCTGACGCTGCTCGACCTGGAGGACCAGCTGCTGCCGATCGTCGGCCGCTTCGACCTCATCGAGTTCCCCGAGGCCACCTCGCTCCGCTCCGCGGGGCCGTACGACGTGCTGCTGGTCGAGGGAGCTGTCAGCACGCCGGAGCAGGCGGAGGAGATCGTCCAGCTCCGCGCCCGCTCGCGGCTGCTGGTCAGCATCGGCGCCTGCGCCACCGCCGGTGGCATCCAGGCGCTGCGCAACTGGACCGACGAGCCGGACTGGCGCGCAACGGTCTACCCCGAAGCCGAGTGGATCGAGTCGCTGGCCACGGCGACGCCGGTCAGCGAGCACGTGTCGGTCGACGCCGAGCTGCGCGGCTGTCCCATCGCGCCCGGCCAGCTCCTGGAGCTGCTCACCGCGCTGCGCATCGGGCGGCGGCCGCAGCTGCCGGCCGAGTCGGTGTGCCTGGCCTGCAAGCGGCGCGGCAACGAGTGCGTGCTGGTGGCGCGCGGGATCCCCTGCCTCGGCCCGGTGACGGTCGCCGGCTGCGGCGCCCTCTGCCCAACCTTCGGACGCGGCTGCTACGCCTGCTTCGGACCGCGTGAGGAGGCGAACGTGTCCGCGCTCCACGACTGGCTCGCCGCCGACCGCTCGACCGAGGAGGTGGATCGGCTGTTCGCCGGCTTCACCGCCTGGTCGCCGCCCTTCCGCGAGCCCGCGGCCCGCGCCGTGGCGGTCGCCGAGACGCACCACCCACGAAAGGACGAGCCCGATGCATGAGGTCGAGGCCGCCCCCGAGGCCGTCACCGAGGTCGGGGACGTGACCCGGTTCGCGGTGAAGCAGCTCACCCGCGTCGAGGGGGAGGGCCGGCTGGACCTGGCCGTCCGCGACGGCGTGGTGACGCAGGCGCACCTGGAGATCTTCGAGGCGCCGCGCTACTTCGAGCGGAT
Source organism: Candidatus Limnocylindria bacterium (assembly GCA_035700865.1). Lineage (GTDB taxonomy): Bacteria > Chloroflexota > Limnocylindria > QHBO01 > QHBO01 > JACDBZ01. The sequence continues at coordinate 29,378 of DASSOH010000028.1, forward strand.
CGTGGTGGGGCGGACGCCGGACGAGGTGATCGACATCGTGGCGCGCATCTGCGGCATCTGCCCGGTGGCGTACCAGATGTCGGCGGTCCACGCCTTCGAGGACCTGTTCGGGGTCGCCGTGGACCCCCAGATCCGCGCCCTGCGCCGTCTCTTCTACTGCGGCGAGTGGATCGAGAGCCATGCGCTGCACGTCTACCTGCTCCACGCCCCCGACTTCCTCGGCTACCCGAGTGCCATCGAGCTGGCCGCCGATCACGGCCCGGTGGTGGAACGCGGGCTGCGCCTGAAGAAGGTGGGCAACGACCTGGTCTCGCTGCTCGGCGGACGCCCGATCCACCCGGTCAGCGTCCGCGTCGGCGGCTTCTCCCGCGCGCCGCGGCGCGCGGAGCTGGAGCCGATGCGCGCCCGCCTGGCGGACGCGCTGCTCGAGGCTCGCGAGACCGTGCGCTGGGTCGCCGGCCTGGAGCCCCCGCCCTACGACCGGGTGCCGCGGCTGGTCTCGCTGGTGCACCCGACCGAGTACCCGATGAACGACGGCCGCATCCGGTCGAGCGACGGCATCGACGTGGCGCCAAGCGCCTGGACCGAGGCCTTCGAGGAGCAGCAGGTGCCGTGGTCGAACGCCCTGCAGGCCCGCGCCCGCGACGGCGTGCCGTACCTGCTGGGTCCGACCGCCCGCGTGGTGCTCGGCGGTTCGACGCTGCATCCCGAGGCGGCGGCGGCGCTGGCCGAGACGGGGCTGGGCGACGAGCTGCAGACCAACGTCTTCCGCAGCATCGTGGCGCGCGGGGTGGAGCTGGTGCATGCCATCGCCGAGGCGATCGACATCATCGACGCCTACCGGCGGCCGTCGGAGCCGAAGGTCGCCTGGGAGGCACGCCCCGGCGTGGCCGCCTGGGCCACCGAGGCGCCGCGCGGGCTCCTCTTCCATCGCTACGAGGTGAACGAGGCCGGCCTGGTCAGCCGCGCGCAGATCGTCCCGCCCACCAGCCAGAACCAGCGCGCCATCGAGCACGACCTGGCGACGTTCGCCCCTTCGGTGCTCGAGCTCCCGCACGAGGAGGCGACGCACCGGCTGGAGCAGCTGATCCGCAGCTACGACCCGTGCATCAGCTGCGCGACCCACTTCCTGGAGCTGAAGGTCGACGAGGGGTGACCCCGATGGGCGAGATGCGGCACGTCACGATCCTGGTCTGCGGCGAGCCGATGCGCGGCGACGATGCCGTGGGCGAGGCCGTGGTGCGCGCGCTCCCCGCCACCACGCTGCGCCTCGGCGACGTGTGCCACGTCGGCGGGCTGATGCCGGACGACCTGCTCGCGGCCGGCGCCCCGGTCATCGTGGTGGATGCGGTCCACGGGCTGCCGGCCGGCACCGTCGTGGACGTGCCGCTCGCCGCCCTCCCCGAGCTGGCCGCCGTCGGCGCCACCCCGGAGTCGACGCACGCCATCCCGCTCCCCACCGTCCTGGGCATCGTCGAGCGGCTGGCCGGCCAGCTGCCCGAGGGACGGTTCATCGGCGTGGCCGCCGGATCGGACCTGATCGGCGCGCCGCTCACCGAGCCCGTGCGCGAGGCGGTCGACGCGTGTGCGGCGCGGCTCGGTCACTGGATTCGAACCCTGGCCCACCCATCGGCGGGGACGTCCTGATGTGCCTCACCGCCCCGGTCCGCGTCATCGACGTGACCGGCACCACCGCCACCGTGGACGCCGCCGGGCGGCGCCGCACGGCATCGACCCTCGCCGTCCCCGGCATCCGGCCCGGGGATTGGGCGCTGTTGTCCGCCGGAACCCTGGTGCGCGTCATCGATCCGGCACTCGCCGCGGAGATCGCCGACGCCTTCCGAACCGCGACAGGAGAACCACCGTGATCGACAGGATTCGCGCCGCCGACCGAGGCGGACATCGGCTCAGCATCGGGCTTGCCCTGGCGGGGACGACCGCGCTGGTGAGCGGCGTCTCCGTCTTCCTCAACGCCACCGCCGTTCGCTCCGTCGGCGACCCGGTGCTCTTCACCACCCTCAAGAACGGCGTGGCGGCGCTGATCCTCGTCGCGCTGGCCCTCGCGCTGGTCCCGCGCCCCGTGGCGACGGTCGCGGCTCTCGGCACCCGCACCAAGCTCGGGCTGCTGGCCCTCGGCGTCGTCGGCGGCAGCATCCCGTTCGTGCTCTTCTTCACCGGGCTGGCGAGTGCCAGCGCGCCGGCCGCGGCCGTGATCCACAAGACGATGTTCGCCTGGGTCGCGCTGCTGGCCGTCGTCCTCCTCCGTGAGCGGCTGGGCCTGCTGCAGCTCGGCGCGCTGGGCGTCCTGCTGGTCAGCCAGCTGCTGATCCAGCCGCCGGACGGCATCAGCTGGACCTCGGGCGAGACGATGATCGCCATCGCCACCGGCCTGTGGGCGGTCGAGGTCATCATCGCCAAGCGCGTGCTGCGCGGCGTTCCTTCGCCGATCGGCGCGGTGGCGCGGATGGGCATCGGCCTGGTGCTGCTGGTCGCCTACCTGACCTGGACCGGCGGGCTGGCCAAGCTCGGCGGGCTGGGGATGGAGCAGTGGGCCTGGGTCCTCGGCACCGGCCTCCTCCTCTCCGCCTACGTGGCGACCTGGTACGCGGCCCTGCGTCGCGCCCCGGCCACCGCGGTGACGGCCGTGCTGACCGTGGCGGCCCCGATCACGGCGGCGCTGCAGCTGGTGGCCAACGGCCAGGTGCCGGCCACCGGCGCGACCATCGGTTACGCCGGCACGCTGCTGGCCGGCCTGGTGGTCGCGGTCGTGGTCCTGCGACGCCCGGCCGCCGCGACCCACGAGCCGGCGCTGGCCTAGGGGGGCCGAGGCGTGGCGGTCACGACGATCCCCGCGGCGGCGCCAGACGCCGTCGCGGGCCCGATCCTCTTCGCCCGCTACGCCTACCCGCCGAACCGCCTCGGCCTGTGCGGCCCCGACGACGCGCCCGGGCTGCTCGACGGTGCGGCGGCGGGAGCCGATCGGCAGCTGCGGTCGCTCGCCCTGGGCTTCGAGGGCGCCTACCCGTACCTGCGCCTGATCGCCGAGGCGAACGGGATCGCCGACCCGCTCGACGCGCGGGTGGTGGACGCGTACTGGCTGGGCAGCCCGCTGACCGCGGCCGTCCGTCCGCGGCCGCTGCACCGCGACCTGGAGGGCCGGTTCCGCGACCGGATGACGGCCCGCGACTGGCGCTGGCTGGAGGCGGCGGTCGGCGCCGCCTCGCGACCGGTCCACGCGTTCCACGTGCTCGAGGTCTTCCCGCGCGTGGGGCTGCTGCGCGGCGGTCCGGCCGACCCGATCGTCGAGACCATGGATTCCTGCCGCATCCGACCGGGACGCGTCCTGGCCGTGGACGGTGACCGCCTCACGGTGGCCGCGCGACCGCTGACCCTCGTCGAGGGCCGGCTGCGGCTCGGCGCGGAGCGCGTCGAGTCCGCGGACGGCTGGCGTGGCGACGGTGGCGTCCTGGGCGGCGTCGAGCCCGGTGACTGGGTCTCGCTGCACTGGGGCTGGGCCTGCGATAGGCTCGACCGACGGCAGCTGGCCCGCCTCGTGCGGTGGACGGAGGCCGCCATCCGGACCGCGAACCGCAGCATGTGAGGGCGATGACCGCCAGTTCCGACATCCAGCGCTGGCACGAGAACCTGCAGGGCGAGGTGGACGGCTCGCACGTCTATCGCGCCATGGCCGCGAACGCCGGCGACGAGCGCCTGGGCGAGCTGTACGAGCGGCTGGCCGCCGTGGAGGATCGCCACGCCCAGCTGTGGCGCGAGCGCCTGGCCGATGCGGGCGCGCGCACCGCGCTGCGCCCGTCGTGGCGGGCCCGCGTCCTGGGAGCGCTCGCGCGTCGCTTCGGCGCCGGGCTGGTGGCCCCGGCCATGGCCTCGCAGGAGCGGCAGGGCCGAACCATGTACGACGCCCAGCCCGAGGCGGCCGGGACGTCGCTGCCGGCCGACGAACGCTCCCATGCGCGGCTCCTGCGCACCGTGACCGGCGGGGCGGCCGGGGCGACGCTGGCGCGATTCGAGGGCCGTCACCGCGCCATCGGCGGGAACGCCCTGCGTGCGGCCGTGCTCGGCGCGAACGACGGGCTGGTGTCCAACTTCAGCCTGGTCATGGGCGTCGCCGGAGCGAGCAGCGGGGGCGAGCCGGTGCTGATCGCCGGCATCGCGGGCCTGCTGGCGGGATCCATGTCGATGGCCCTGGGCGAGTGGCTCAGCGTGCAGAGCGCGCGCGAGCTGTACGCCAACCAGATCGCGACCGAGGCCGAGGAGCTGCGCACCTTCCCGGCGGAGGAGGAAGAGGAGCTGCGCCTCATCTACGAGGCCAAGGGACTGGATCCGCAGGAGGCGCGGAACCTCGCGCAGCGGATCATCGGCGGCGACCCGCAGGTGGCGCTGGACACCATGGCCCGCGAGGAGCTGGGCATCGACCCCGAGGAGCTGGGCGGGTCCGCCTGGACGGCGGCCTTCACCTCGTTCGGCCTGTTCGCCGCGGGCGCCATCATCCCGGTCCTGCCCTTCATCGTCACCGCCGGTCTGCCGGCCATCCTCGCGTCGGCGGTGCTGTCGGGCGTGGCGCTGTTCGGCATCGGCGCCCTCATCACCGTCCTGACCGGCCAGCCGGCGCTGGCCTCCGGCGCGCGGCAGCTCGGCTTCGGCCTGGCCGCCGCCGCCGTCACCTTCGCCATCGGCAGCCTGCTGGGCACCGCCATCGGCTGACCGAGCACCACATGGAGGATCCCGACATGGACGAGCGACGACAGGAGTTCTCGGTCAACGGCGACCAGCTGGTCGCCAAGGTCCGCGAGCTGATCGAGGAGGGCAACGTCCGCCGCCTGATCATCAAGAACGAGGACGGTCGCACCCTGCTGGAGGTCCCGCTGACCCTCGGCGTGATCGGTGCCGCCCTGCTGCCGGTCTTCGCGGCCATCGGGGCGCTGGCCGCCCTGGCCACCCGCTGCACGATCGTGGTGGAGCGGGCCGAGCCGGCGGAGATGGCCGCGACGAGCGACGGCGAGCGTCCCACCGACCTGACCTGACCTGACCGGGCGAGACGGGGGCCGTTCGGCGCGGAGCCGACGGGACCTCCGGCACTGGGGCGAGCCCCGGGCGGCCGGCACCGTGAGTGGCACAACCCGCAGGTGCCTGCCTCCAGTCCCGACCGCCGCGTGCGGCCCCGGTTGCCAGTGACCGGGGCCGCGCCCCCACGGTCACGGCGGGCGCCGTCAGCACGCCAAGGGAGCTCGCCATGCACGTCCTCGTCACCGCCGCCTCGAAGCACGCGTCGACCGCCGAGATCGCGGATGCCGTCGCCGAGTCGCTCCGGGCGACCGGTGCGACGGTCGACCGCTGCCCGCCCGACGAGATCGCATCGGTGGACGGCTACGACGCCATCGTGGTCGGCAGCGGCGTGTACGCCGGCCGCTGGCTCGATCCGGCACGCTCGTTCGTCGAGCGCCACACCGATGCGCTGCGCCGGCGACCCGTCTGGCTCTTCTCCAGCGGACCCCTCGGGGATCCGCCCATGCCGGCCGACCCGTCCACCGACGGCGTGACCCTGGCCGAGCGCATCGGCGCGCGCGAGCACCGCACCTTCACCGGTCGGCTGGACCCCGCGCGGCTGGGGTTCCTGGAGCGCACCGTCGTCAAGGCGCTCCGCGCGCCGGCCGGCGACGGGCGCGACTGGGACGCGATCCGCGCGTGGGGCACCGAGATCGCCGGCCTGCTGAGCGCGACCGCACGCTGACCCGCGCCGGCACGCGGCGGCTCCGGCGGCGGCGGGACCCCGGCCCCCGCCGGCACGACCCCTGCACGCTGTACGCTGGCCTTCCGACCTCGCTCGAGGAGCCCTGCACCATGACCGCTCGCACCGCGGAGCGCGCGACCGTCGCCCCGCCGAAGACCGATGAGCTGCGCCGCATCGACGCCTACTGGCGCGCCGCGAACTACCTCTCCGTCGGCCAGATCTACCTGCTGGACAACCCGCTGCTGCGGGAGCCGCTGAAGCCCGAGCACATCAAGCCGCGGCTGCTCGGCCATTTCGGCACGGTCCCGGGGCTGAACCTCGTCTACGTCCATCTCAATCGCGCCATCCGCCAGCGCGACCTCAACGCCATGTACGTTACCGGTCCGGGCCACGGCGGCCCCGGGCTGGTCGCCAACGCCTACCTGGAGGGCACGTACTCCGAGGTCTACCCGACCATCAGCCGCGACGCCGACGGCATGCGGCTGCTGTTCCGCCAGTTCAGCTTCCCGGGTGGCATCCCGAGCCACGTGGCGCCGGAGACACCGGGCTCGATCCACGAGGGCGGCGAGCTGGGCTACGCGCTGGTCCACGCCTACGGTGCCGCGTTCGACAACCCGGACCTGGTGGTGGCTGCCGTCGTCGGCGACGGGGAGGCCGAGACGGGGCCGCTGGCCGCCAGCTGGCACTCCAACAAGTTCGTGAACCCGGCGCGGGACGGCGCGGTCCTGCCCATCCTCCACCTCAACGGCTACAAGATCGCCAACCCGACGGTCCTGGCGCGCATCCCCGAGGCGGAGCTGGTCAAGCTGCTGGAGGGCTACGGGCACGCGGTCGAGATCGTGGCCGGCGACGATCCCATGAAGGTGCACCGCGCCTTCGCCGCGGCCCTCGACCGCGCGCTCGACGCCATCGCCGACATCCAGCGTCGAGCGCGAAGCGGCAAGGGCGACGGGAAGCGGCCGCGCTGGCCGATGATCGTGCTCCGCACCCCGAAGGGCTGGACCGGGCCGGAGAAGGTCGACGGCAAGCCGGTCGAGGACACCTGGCGCTCGCACCAGGTTCCGATGGCCGACGTGCGCGACAACACGAAGCATCTCAAGCTGCTCGAGGCGTGGATGCGCTCGTATCGGCCGGAGGAGCTGTTCGACGACGACGGTCGGCTGCGGCCGGAGCTCGCGAAGCTGGCGCCGGAGGGCGACCGCCGGATGAGCGCCAACCCGGTGACCAACGGTGGCGCCGTCCTCCAGGGGCTGCGCCTGCCCGACTTCCGCGACTACGGCGTGGACGTGCCGAAGCCGGGGACGACGATCAGCGAGGCGACCCGCGTCCTGGGCGAGTTCCTGCGCGACGTCATCGATCGCAACCCGGCCAGCTTCCGCCTCTTCGGCCCGGACGAGACCGCGTCGAACCGGCTGCAGGCGGTGTTCGAGAAGACGGACAAGGCGTGGATGGCGGAGCGGCTGCCCGTCGACGAGCATCTTTCACCGGACGGCCGGGTGATGGAGGTGCTCAGCGAGCACCTCTGCCAGGGTTGGCTGGAGGGGTACCTGCTCACCGGCCGCCACGGCCTCTTCGACTGCTACGAGGCCTTCATCCACATCATCGACTCGATGTTCAACCAGCACGCGAAGTGGCTGAAGGTGACCCGCGACATCCCGTGGCGCCGACCCATCGCCTCGCTCAACTACCTGCTGTCGAGCCACGTCTGGCGCCAGGATCACAACGGCTTCAGCCACCAGGATCCCGGCTTCATCGACCACGTGGTCAACAAGAAGAGCGAGATCATCCGGGTCTACCTGCCGCCGGACGCCAACTCGCTGCTCAGCGTCACGGACCACTGCCTGCGCAGCCGGCACTACGTGAACGTGATCGTGGCCGGCAAGCAGCCGATGCCGAACTGGCTGTCGATGGATGACGCCATCCTGCACGCCACCCGCGGCATCGGCATCTGGACCTGGGCCAGCAACGACGAGGGGCAGGAGCCCGACGTCGTCATGGCCTGCGCCGGCGACGTGCCGACGCTGGAGACGCTGGCCGCGGTCGACATCCTGCACCGGCACCTGCCCGACCTGAAGGTGCGGGTCGTGAACGTGGTGGACCTGATGCGGCTGCAGGACCCGGGCGAGCACCCCCACGGGCTCTCCGACCGGGAGTTCGACGCGCTCTTCACCACTGACCGGCCGATCGTGTTCGCCTACCACGGCTACCCGTGGCTCATCCATCGGCTCACCTATCGGCGGACGAACCACGACAACCTGCACGTGCGCGGCTACAAGGAGGAGGGCACGACCACCACGCCGTTCGACATGGTCATGCTCAACGACCTCGACCGCTTCCACCTGGTGATGGACGTCATCGACCGCGTGCCCGGACTCGGCGAGCGCGCCTCGCACCTGCGTCAGCTGATGGTCGACCGTCGCGTCGAGGCGCGGGCGTACACCCGCGAGCACGGCGAGGACGATCCCGAGATCAGCGGCTGGGCCTGGTCGCCGGCCAGCGTCGAGAGCGTGAGCTAGACCGATGCGGGTGCTCGTGCTCAACCCCGGGTCGAGCACCCTCAAGGCCAGCCTGCTCGACCCCGAGCGCGACGACCCGCCCGACATCGGGGTGGCCGAGTGGCCCGCCGGCCGTGACGCCGATGCCCCACGGGTCGTGGCGGATGCGCTCGCGCAGCTTCCGGCGACCGCCGATGCGGTCGGCTACCGGGTCGTGCACGGCGGCTCGCGCTACCGGGCCGCGACCCGGGTGGACGACGAGCTGCTCGACGCGGTGGAGGCGCTCGACGCCCTGGCCCCGCTGCACAACCACCGCGCGGCGCTGGTGATGCGCGCGGCAGGCGACGCGCTCCCGGACCTGCCGCACGTCGCCTGCTTCGACACGGCGTTCCACGCCACGCTGCCCGAGGAGGCGTGGCGCTACCCTGTGCCGGCCGATTGGGTCGACCGCTGGCAGCTGCGGCGCTTCGGCTTCCACGGCCTCTCGGTGGCGTGGTCGACCCGCCGAGCGGCGGAGCTCCTGCATCGGCCGGCCGACGCCCTGCGCCTGGTCGTGGCGCACCTCGGATCCGGCTGCTCGGTGACCGCCGTCGACGGTGGCCGCTCGGTGGCCACCAGCATGGGCATGACGCCGTACGAAGGGCTGATGATGGGAACCCGCTCGGGGTCGATCGACCCGGGCGTCCTCCTGTACCTGCTCCGGAGCGGCCTCTCGCCGGACGACCTCGACGAGGGGCTGACGCGTCGCTCCGGCCTGCTCGGCGTGGCCGGGGTGGCGGGCGCGCGGGAGGTCGAGGAGGCGGCGATGGCGGGTGACACGGAGGCGGCGATGGCGCTCGACCTCTTCGCCCGCAGCGCGGCCGCCGGCATCGCGGCGGCGGCCACCGCGCTCGCGTCGCTGGACGCCCTGGTCTTCACGGGTGGCATCGGCGAGCACGCGGACCGCATCCGGGGCGACATCGTCCGTCGCCTGGCGACGCTCGGCGTCCCGGGCCGGCTGGCGCCGATGGAGGGCGACGGGGTCCTGGCGGACGGGCCGCCGGCGGTGCTGGTCGTCGAGGCCCGGGAGGACCGCGTCATCGCGGCGGAGGTCGCCGCGCTGCTGCGGTGACGAACCGCACGCGCCGGCGTGACCTCCGGCACTGGGGGGTCACGGGGTGGCGCGCGCAGCGTGACGGCATGAAGCTCCTGCTCGCCGCATTCCTGGCGGCGCACGCCCTCCTCCACGCCTCGTACCTCAGTCCGGCGCCACCGCGCACCGCCGGCGGCCCCGAGTGGCCATTCCAGCTGGCGGGATCGTGGCTGGTCACCGGCCTGGGGCTCGACCCCGCGCCGGCGCGCGCCATCGGCACCGCCCTCGTCCTGACGACGGTCGTGCTGCTGGTGGCCGCGGCCCTCTCGACGGCCGGCTGGCTCGTGCCCGAAGCGTGGTGGGCGGGGTTGGTGACCGCCGGTGCCGCGGCCTCGGTGGTGACGCTCGCCCTCTACTTCCACCCATGGCTGGTCCTGGGTGTGGCGATCGACGTCGTGCTGCTGTGGGCGGCGCTCGTCCTGCGGTGGGAGCCGTCGGCCATCGGCTGATGGACGCGGGCGCTCGCCCGCGACCCCCGGCGCCCACGGAGGTCGAGTGGCTGATCTGTCGGGCGCATCTTCGCGAGGTGCGGAACGGCCGTGTGCGCTGCCCGCTCACGCACCACGCGGTGCGGGCACTCGAGTCGTGCCTCGAGTGCCCGGAGCTGCAGCTGATCGCCAACGAGCGCGCCCTGGCCGAATGCTCGACCCCGGACTCGCTCAGCCGGCGTCGGCCTCGGTGACCAGCGAACGCAGCAGGTCGAGCGGCGTGACCACCCCGATCGGCTGATCCTCGTCGTCGACCACGACCAGGCGGTGGATGTGCCGCGCGGTCATCTCGCGCGCGGCATCGGCAATGCTGGCGTCGACGTGGACGGTCACGGCCGGCGAGGTCATCAGGTGCCGGACCTTGAGCCGGTCCCAGTTCACGCCGATCATCGCGCTCGACCGCGCCACGACCAGGTCCGTCTGGCTCAGCACGCCGACCAGCGTGCCGTCGTGGACGACCGGAAGGCCGCTGATCCGATACGTCTTGAGGAGGGCCTCCGCCTCGGCGGCGAACGCCTCCGGGTCGATGATCACCGGGTCGATCGTCATCAGGTTGCCGACCCGCAGGTCGGGGCTCGCGACGGTCATGGCGTACCTCCTCGGATGTGCGGTGCGGGCCCTGCCGAGCCGTACCAGCAGTCTGCCGGGCGCGCCGCCGCGGGGTGACGGCCGAACGGCCCCATCAGTGCGGGACCGAGGTCACCAGCCCGGTCGGGGCCAGGCGGTGCGCCAGACGCGCCACAGGGCGTCAGGGTCCGACAGCGGGTCGCCATGGACGCAGAAGAAGTCGGCCGGACCGCCATCGCGGATCCTCCCCGCCTCCGCCTCGCCCATGAGGTCGCCGCCGCGCCAGGTGGCGGCCGCCAGCGCCTCGTGTGGCTCCAGGCCGGCGCGCACCAGGGCCGCGACCTCCCAGGCCAGCTGGTTCGCGCGCAGCGAGCCGCCACCGAAGTCGCTGCCGGTCGCGATGGCGACACCCGCGCGACGCGCCGCGGCTACCGACGTCCGTGCCGTCTCGAGCCGCGCCTCGATTGCCGCGCGGCCCTCGTCCGACGCGAAGCGTGGGATGGTGGTCGTCGCGCCGAAGGTGAGCCACGAATGCATCACGGCGAGCGTGGAGGTGAGCACGGTTCCGCGGCGCGCCATCTCGGCCGCGACATCGGCGTCCAGCACGAAGCCGTGCTCGATGGAGTCGACCCCGCCGCGCACCGCGGCGCGCGCCCCGTCCAGCCGCCCGGCGTGGGCGGCGACGCGGGCGCCGCGCGCATGGACCGCCTCCACCACCCGGCCCACCTCATCGGCGCTCCACGGCGACGTCTCAGGGTCCGGTCCGTCCATGTACAGCTTCACCAGGTCGGCGCCGGCATCCAGCTGCCCCAGCGCGCCGGCGAGCAGCTCGTCGGCGGTCTCCGCCTCCACCGCGTTCGGGATGGGGCTGCTGCCGCGCTTGAAGATCCACGACCCGGCGGCCCGGAGGTACGGGTGGTCCGCGCGGGTGCGCCAGGCGTCGCGGACGGCCAGCGCGAGGGCCCGCTCACGCCCGGTCGCCGGGTCCACGCCGATGGGCGATCCAACGTCGCGCATCCAGCGCACGCCGGCCGCCGAGGCCATCCGCGCGTTGTCCTCGGCCACCGCCAGCAGCGTGGGGGCGGGGTCCGAGAAGCGGGCGATCCAGTTCGCCCCGCCGGGACCCGTCACGTGGCTGTGACAGTCGACCAGGCCCGGGACGAAGGTCGAGCCCGCGCAGTCCACCACCTCGGCCTCGCCGATCGCCTCCTCGCCGTCTCGCGGTCGGATCCACGCGATCCGGCCGCCGCTCACCAGGATCGAGACGTCGCGCTGGAGCTCGGGGGATTGCCCGTCGGCCAGCGCCCCACCCCGGTACAGGACCGAATCGCTCACGAGATGCGGACGGTGCCGACTCCGCCGTTGATCCAGATCTCCGCCACGCGGGCGGCCCCGGCCAGGTCGGACGAGGCCCATCCATCGGCCGTGCGCGGGAAGCGGGCCTCGTCGACCCGCGTGGTGCCGAGCGCCATGGTCGAGTGGATGCGCGCCGCCACGTCGGGTGGCACGTCGACGCCGACCTGCGCGGCGCCCGCCTCGATCCGAACCTCGCAGCGCGCCACGTCACGCGGCAGCACGATGCGCGTGTCGCTGGCCCCGGTCTTGAGGGTCAGGGTCTGAACGGCGAGGCCCGACAGGTCCAGGAAGCCCCGATACGCGCCACCCTCCACCCGGAGGGTGAGGGGAACGTCCGGCGCCAGGCCCATGCGCCAGCGCAGCCGGCGATCCACCCAGGGCCAGAGGCCGGCCGCATCGGCCGAGAGCTCGACCGATCCCGGGCCGACGTCGCGGCGGATCACGCCTCCCTCGAAGGTGCCCTCCACCAGCCGGCCGGGCGTGCCGCGGCCGACTTCCAGCTCGCCGGCGCCGAAGCGCAACCGCACCTCGCCCTGGGCGGCGTCGAGCGGCACGGACAGGCCCTCCTCGACCCCTCGCGCCGACGGCCACATGGCGCCCAGCAGGACCAGCGCGCCGAGGGCGATCAGGATCACGGGCCACCACTGGAGCAGCAGGCCCCACGCGTCGACCGGCGCCAGGTCCGCGAAGTCCAGGAACAGCAGCACGCCGGCGACGATCAGGATCAGCGGCCATACCAGGGCCCAGGCGATGGCCAGTGGCCGCGCGCGCCCCGCCATCCCGACCAGCGCCGAGACGCCGGTGCCGACGCCGGCCAGCACCAGGAAGAGTGGCCAGGCCTGCCCCCACGGCACGTCGAGCGCCTGCTGGGCCAGGAAGACGAGCCCCAGGCCGATGAGCCAGGTCCCGCCGATCACCGCACCGCGCTGCGAACCGGTCATGCGCGGATGCTACGCCACCCGGACGGGTAGGGTAATTCGGGTCGGACGTCGCTAGGCTGTCGTTGGTGACCGTCCGACGCGGCCGTGGCCGCCCACCCCATCCCGACGTGCTGACGCCGGCCGAGTGGCAGGTGCTCGACTGGCTGCGGCACGGCATGCGCCGCGCGGAGATCGCCCGGCGGCGGGGCACCAGCGTCGATGCCGTCAAGTACCACCTGGCCAACATCGCCGACAAGCTGGGCGTCCGCGGCCGCGAGCTGCGCCGGTGGCCCGGCATCCCGAGCACCAGCCAGCTCGCCCGCACGAGGACCGATCGAACCATGACCGATTCCGACGCCCCCACCCTCGGCCCCATCGGCCAGGTCTCGCTCTCCATCCGCGACGTGGGCCGCGCCGAGCGGTTCTACGGCGAGACGCTGGGCCTGCCCCACGTCTTCACCTTCGGCGACCTCGCCTTCTTCGACGCCGGCGGCGTCCGGCTCTACCTGCACCGCAAGGACGACGCGGACTGGCGTCCGTCCTCGGTCCTCTACTTCCTGGTCGACGACATCCACGCCGCCCAGGAGGCCCTGACCGGCACGGGCGTCCACTTCACGGGCGCCCCGCACGTGATCTACGCCGACGAGGCCACGGGGACCGAGGAGTGGATGACCTTCTTCGAGGACGGCGAGGGCAACACGCTGGCCCTCATGTCACGCGTCACCGCCGCCTGAGCCGGCCGCCGAGGCGCCGATAGACTCCGCGGGTGGACTCCCCTCGCGGCGGCTGGCGCTCGCTGCTCGTCGTCTACGGCATCACGTCGACCGTCGAGGCGGCCGGCGTCAGCCAGATCTTCGCGTACCTCCCGCTGCGCCTGGGCGAGGTGGGGCTGCCCGCCTCGGACGTGCCGGTGTTCACCGGGGTCTTCACCTCGCTGATCTTCGTCTTTGGCATCCTGCTGGTCCCCTTCTGGGGCGTGTGGGCCGACAAGTACAGCCGGCGAGCGGTCATCGTCCGCAGCGCGGTGGTGGAGGCGGTCGTGTTCGCGGGCGTCGCCTGGGCCCGCGAGCCGTGGCAGCTGGCCATCGCCCTGCTGCTGACCGGCCTCCAGCTGGGCAATACCGGCGTCATGCTGGCCGCCCTGCGCGACGTCACGCCGGCGGGACGCATCGGCACCATGAGCGCCATCTTCGGCGCCACCAGCCCCATCGGCTTCGCCGTCGGGCCGGTGCTGGCCGGCCTGCTGGTGGATGGCGCCGGGCTCTCGCTGTCGGCCGTCTTCTGGCTGTCGGCCGCGCTGTCGGCCGGCATCGCCGTGCTGCTGCTGGTCGCCACGCCGGAGGTCCGGCCCGAGGTCGTGCCGGCCGGGCGCGTCGTCACCCTCGCCACGCGCGCGGTCAGCGGCGTGCTGCGCGACCCCGGCGTGCGCCGGCTCTTCATCGTGTTCGGCGTCGCCATCCTGGCCAACCAGATGTTCCGGCCCTTCGTGCCGATCCTGGTGGAGCGCATCCACGGCACCGCGGCCGGGCTGGCCAGCGCCATCGCGCTCGTCACCGGGACGGCGGCGCTGGTCGGGGCGCTGGTCTCGCCGGCGTCGGGCCCGCTGGGTGACCGCATCGGCTTCCGGCCGGTCCTGGCTGCCTCGCTGGTGGCCGGCGGCGTCGCGGTCGGCCTCATGCCGCTGGCGACCGGCGTGCTCGTGCTGGCCGTCCTGGCCGCCGTGTACGCCGCGTTCCAGGCGGCGGTCCAGGCCATGATGTTCAGCCTGATCGCGACGGAGGCCCCTCCGGAGCGCCGCTCGGCAACGCTCAACCTGGTGCTGCTGCCCCTGTACGTCGCCGGCATCATCGGCCCCAGCGCGGGCGCCGTGGTGGTGGCGTTCACCGGCGTGGGCGGCGTCTTCCCCGCGGCGGCCCTCGTCTTCGTGATCGGTGGCCTGGGCGTGGCCGGCGTGCTGAGCCGGGTCCGGCGCGTGCGTCGCCGCTGACGCGCCTCAGCCGATCAGGGTGCGGTACAGGTCGACCGTCTGCCGCGCGATCGCGCTCCACCCGAAGGTGCTGACCGCGCGACGTCGGGCGGCGCGACCCATCGCGTCACGCGCCGCCGGGTCGGCCATGAGCGCGTTGATCGCCCCGGCAAGGTTGCGCTCGAAGCGGTCGGCGTCGACCGGGCGCATGGGGTCCTCCGGCGACAGGTCCACCGGGACGAGCAGGCCGGTCTCCCCGTCCACCACCACCTCCGGGATGCCGCCGACGGCCGACGCCACCACCGGCGTCTCGCAGGCCGCGGCCTCCAGGTTGATGATCCCGAACGGCTCGTAGACCGACGGGCAGCAGAACACGGCGGCATGGCTGTAGAGCTGGCGCGCCTCCTCGCGGGACACCATCTCGCCGATCCAGACCACGTTCGGGCGCGTCGCCTGCGCCGCGCGCACGCCCTCGGCCATCTCCCGGGCGATCTCCGGCGTGTCGGGCTGGCCGGCGCACAGCACCACGCCGATGCCGGGATCCAGGTGCTCGATCGCCCGGACCAGGTGCACGATCCCCTTCTGCCGGGTGATGCGGCCCACGAACAGCACGTACGGCACCGTCGGGTCGATCCCGTGGCGCGCCAGCGCATCGGTCCCGGGGTCGGGCCGGTAGAAGTCCGCGTCGATGCCGTTGTGGATGACGTGGACCCGCTCCGGCGCCACGTCGAAGAGGCGCAGCACGTCCGCCCGCGTCCCCTGCGAGACGGCGACGACCGCATCGGCCGA
>DASSOH010000029.1:0-6242 GCA_035700865.1 Candidatus Limnocylindria bacterium
GCCGCTGGGCCGAGCCTTCCCGTCGCGCGCCGAGCCCACCGGGCCGAACCTGCGCGGGCAGCAGCTCGTCTTCGTCGGCCACTTCGACGACAGCGTGGCCGCCCAGTGCGTGCCCGCGCGCCAGGCTCGATGCGAGAACACCTTCGTGGTGAGCGACTACGACGAGCTCGTCCGCTAACCGCGAGCGGCGGGGCCGGCGCGGCAGCAAGCGCGCGAGTGGCGAGCCGCCTCGCAACCGCCTAGGGCGTATCTGTCGTTCAGCGACGCGTATCCGGCGGAACGGCGGCGATCCCGCCCACGTGAGGGGTCATCTGTCGCTGGGTGGCAGATGACGGGGCGTAGGGTCGAAAAGCGCCGGATAGGCGTCACCCGGTGACAGATACGCCGCGTCCCGGTGGTCAGGACCCGGTGGTCATGTCCAGCAGGCCGGCCTGGCGCGCCCGACGCACGAACCAGGCGAACAGGACGAGCGCCAGCGGCACGACGACGGCCGTGCTGATGGCCAGGTTGAGGAGCACGGTCCCGTCCGGCAGCTGACCGATCTGGCCGGGCGACCCGTGGCCCAGCAGGCCGCGGCGCGAAGCCTCCAGCCACCACGTGGTGGGCGAGACCCAGGCGACGGGTCGGAGGAATTCCGGGAGCACGCCGACCGGGAAGATGGCGCCGGAGACCAGGTACAGCGCCCCGGCGATCGCCTCGGGATAGGACCACGCCTCCTGGCGCAGCTGCAGGCACCAGCCGGCCATGAAGATGCCCAGCGCGATGACCGCCACGATCCCCAGCACCAGGGCGGGGACCAGCACCAGCACGTTCGGCCGCAGCTCGACGCCCAGGAAGAGGATGCCCACCAGCAGCGTGACCGCCACGGCGATGAACGAGATCAGCACCCGCGCCAGCGAGCGCCCCAGCAGGAACGGGAAGAGCGACGAGGGCGTGACGACGACGTACTTCATCATCCGGTAGCGCTCGCGGTCCTCGAGGATCGACTGGACCAGCCCGCCCATGACGCCGAAGACGACGTTCCACAGCGCGCTGCCGACGATCATGAACTGGAGGAACTCAGTGCCCTGCCCGCCGGTGATGACCTGGAACATCACCACCAGGATCATCGCCGCGGCCAGCGGCTTGGCCAGGGTGTAGACCGCGAACAGGAATGGGTCCGACCAGTTCGACTCGACCGCCCAGCCCAGCCCGATGGCGGTGCGGAACGTCCGCCACGCGTCCGCCAGGGTGATGCCCGGGACGGAGCCCCGATCGACCCCCTCGATCACTGCCATCGCAGCGTCAGCCTCCCCTCACGACGCGCGAGCGTCTCGAGGTACCCCAGCGCCAGCCGCGCCCCGCCGACGAAGACGACGCCCATAACCGCCAGGATCGCCAGCTCGGCACCGACCGGCAGCACACCGCTCGTCTCGCTCCCGGCGAACACCAGCTGGCGCATCGCGTCCAGGCCGACGGCGAGCGGCAGCGTGGCCATCACGATCGCCGCCAGCTGCCCGAAGGCGGGGCCGATGGGGAAGTTGACGCCGCCCAGGAAGTAGATCGGCTCCTGGAGCAGCTGGGCGAGGTGGAACGCCTCCCGTCCCCACAGCAGGAAGAGGCTGGAGAACAGCATCCCGAGCCCGTACAGCGGGATCATCGTCATCACGAAGACGGCGACCAGCAGGAGTGGCTCGTTCACCTGGTAGCTCACGCCGTAGACCAAGGAGCCGATGACCACCACGGCCAGTGCGCGCGAGCTGACCATCACCAGCCCGCCGATGGCCATGCCGGCGAGGATGCTCATCAGGTGCATCGGCGCCGTGAAGTAGAGCTCCAGGTTGCCCTGGTCCTTCTCCCAGGAGAACTGGGCGGCCATCATCCACACGACGTTGAGCCAGAAAGCGGTCATGGCCCCGCCGATGACGACGAAGCCGACGAACTCCTCCGGCGCCTCGAGCGCGCGGTAGACGAAGACGAAGGCGCTGACGGCCAGGAACGGCAGCACGATCTCGAAGAAGACCCATGACGGCTCACGGGTGAGGCCGATGACCCGCGGGTAGGCGCGTCCGACGACGGCCCGCAGGTTCGTTCGGATCACGCGGCCGCGCGACCACTCGGCCGCCTCGCGGGGGTTGCGCGCCGAGACGCCGCGCCAGGCCGTCATTCGGCACCTGCGCGGACGGTGGCGTCGTCGTCGCCGAATCCGCGCCCGACGAGCTCGACGAAGACGTCCTCGAGGCTCGGCTCGGACTTCGCCAGGCCGACGAGGTGGGCGCCCCGCTGGGCGACCGCGGTGACGACCGTGGTGAGGGCGCTGTCGTCGGCCAGTGCGACCTTGAGCGCCACGCGATCCGACGCCGCGCCGTCGCCATCCTCGTCGGCGCGAACCGCCGACAGCACGCCGGGCAGCGCCGCGATGGCGCCGAGGTCGCCGTCGGGCGGCAGCTGGTCGAGCTCGATGCGGAAGATGGACTCGGCCTGCACCCGTCGCCGCAGCTCCTCCGGCGTTCCGAGGGCCAGGATCCGTCCGCGATCGACGATGGCGATCCGGTCGCAGAGCTGCTCGGCCTCCACCATGTAGTGCGTGGTGAGCAGGACCGTCCGCCCCGGCGCCGCCGCCTTCCACTGCAGGGTGTGCTCCCGCAGGTCGCGGGCCGCGCCCACGTCGAGGCCGAGGGTCGGCTCGTCCAGGAAGAGGACCCACGGGTCGTTGAGGAGGCCGCGGGCGAAGTTGAGCTTCTGGCGCTGCCCGGTGGAGAGGGTGCGAACCTTCTGGTCGCGCTGCTCGGTGAGGCCCGTGATCTCGATCAGCTCGTCGACGCGCCGCCAGCCTTCGCGCCGCTCCAGCCCGTAGAACTGGCTGAACATCCACAGCTGCTCGCGAAGGGTCAGCAGCCCGTATCCCGACTGCTCGCCGCCGGCGACCATGTTGATGACGCGCCGGATCTTGGCCGTCTCGTTGACGACGTCGAAGCCGGCGACCTTCGCCGTGCCGCTGGTCGGCAGGAGCAACGTCGTCAGGATCTTGATGAGGGTCGTCTTCCCCGCACCGTTCGGTCCGAGGAGTCCGAAGTACTCGCCGGGCTCGACGTCGAGGTCGACGCCGGCCAGGGCGGTCACCGGATCGGGCTTCGCCTTGTAGATGCGGGTCACGCCGCGGGCATGGATCGCCGGTTCGTGGGGCATGGGTGAGCGAACGGTCTCCGAGGGTGGGACGGCGGGCGGGTCGCGAAGGGTAGCACCCGTCCCGATGGCCGGCATGCGTCATTCGTCGCGCGCCGGCGCCATGCGGGGGCCGGTGCAGCCCCTGCCCGCGGCCCGGATGACCAGGCGGTAGCATCCGCCCGTGGTGGGGAAGGGGGGCCCGAGCCGCGCCGTTCCCCGCGGCGCGATGGCGGCAGTGGTGGGCGCCGTCCTGGCGGCGGTCCTGCTGGGCATGCAGCTGCCCGCGGATCCGGCGACCGGCGTGACGTTCAGCATGTCGCCGTTCACCGACGAGGGCTGGTCGGTGCTCCCGGCACGCAACCAGGTGCTCCTCGGCCGCTGGATCGTCGACGACTGGCCGCTGGTGTGGGTGCAGGCGCCGTTCAGCGCGGTGATGGCCGCCGTCTTCTCGGTGTTCGGCGTCGGCATCGTGCAGGCACGCCTGGTGTCGGTCGTCGCCTCGGTGCTCGCCGTCGGCCTGGTCGGTGCGGTCGTCGCCCGGCGGTTCGGCGAGGCGGCCGGCGTCGTGGCCGCCGTCGGGATGGCGACCTGCGCGCTGTTCCTGTACTACGGACGCCTGGCCCTGCTGGAGCCGATGGTGACGCTCCTGCTGGTGGCCGGTACCACGGTCGTCGTGAGCCGGCCGCAGATCGACCGGTCGGTGCGGTTCGAGGCCGGGGTCGGCCTGGCCGCGGCACTGTTCTTCGGCCTGGCGATCGCGACCAAGGCCTCGGCCGCGGCCGCGGTGGTCGGCATCCTGGTCGGCGCCGCGCTTGCGAGTGCGGGCGGCCGCGACGAGACCGTCCGGCTGCGCCGGCGCCTGGCCGCCGCCGCAGTGGGGACCGCCGCCATCGGCATCGCCTACGCGGCGATCGTGATGGTGCAGCCGGGGCTGACCCACGCGATCGCCAGGATCTGGCCCGACGCGACGGGGCCGGCATCGATCGTCGACGCGATCACGCGGGCGATCGGCTACGTCCGCGGGTCCGACCACGCGATCGGATTGACGGCCCCGCTCATCGCCGGGAGCCTGCTGGCGATCGGGCTCCTGGTGGTGCGCTGGGGCGGCCTGCCGGCCGAGCGGCGCATCCTCGCGGGCGCCGTCATCGGCTGGCTCGTGGCCGGGATGGGCGTGCTGCTGATCGTCGACTATCGCCCCAACCGGTACGTGGTGCCGATGGTGCCGGCGATGGCGGCGCTGACCGGCATCGGTGCCGGCATGGCGCTCCAGCTGCTGGCCGACCGGTGGGCGAGGTGGCGTCGCGGGGCGTCGATGGTGGTGGCCGTCGCGGTCATCGCCACGCTGCTCTCCGCGCGGGGCGTCGGCACGCTGGCCGGGTGGATGGGTCGCGCCACGTACCGGCTGCCCGACATCCAGGCCGAGGTGCTGGACCTCGCCAACGATGGCACCGCCATCCAGGGTGCGGTGACCATGGCCATGCGCGTCCCGGTGCCGACCCTCATCGTCCAGGGCGACGTCAACGCCGGCGACCTCTACGCGTCGCCCGGCGTGCGGTGGCTCCTGACGAACCGCGATGCGACGCCCGCGTGGGCCGCGTCACACCCCGACGCGTGGGCGGCGCGCCGGATCATCACCTGCTACCCCTGGCCATCCGGGGAGGCGTGCCTGATCCGCGTCCCGTAAGGCCCGCTCCGTGGCGGTCACCAAACCGAACAGGCGTTCGTATCGGCGCAGATCCTGCTACGATGGTTCGTCGAATGCCCTCGGACAAGATCGTCGTTCGCGGTGCCCGCGAGCACAACCTCAAGAACCTCGACGTGGAGATGCCGCGTGACCGGTTGATCGTGATCACCGGCCTGTCCGGCAGCGGCAAGTCGAGCCTCGCCTTCGACACCATCTACGCCGAGGGGCAGCGCCGCTACGTCGAGTCGCTGTCGGCCTACGCGCGCCAGTTCCTGGGCCAGATGGAGAAGCCCGACGTCGACCAGATCGACGGGCTCTCGCCGGCCATCTCCATCGACCAGAAGGGCGCGTCGCGGAACCCGCGCTCGACCGTCGGCACCGTCACGGAGATCTACGACTACCTGCGGCTGCTGTTCGCGCGCATCGGCCGGATGCACTGCCCGATCTGCGGGCGCGAGATCACCCGGCAGACCGTGGAGCAGATGGTCGACCAGCTGTACGGCATGCCGGATGGCACGCGCGTGATGCTCATGGCACCGCTCGTCCGGGACCGGAAGGGCGAGCACGAGAAGCTCCTGGCCGGCGCCAAGCAGGCTGGCTTCGTCCGTGTCCGGGTCGACGGCGAGATCCGCGACCTGGACGAGGAGATCAAGCTCGACAAGAAGTACAAGCACTCGATCGAGGTCGTGGTGGATCGGCTGGTCATCCGCCAGGCCGATGACGACGGCGCGCCCCGACCGGACGCCAGCCGCATGGCCGATTCGATCGAGACCGCCCTGGCCCTGTCCGACGGCCTGCTGCTGGTCAACCTGCCCGATGCGCCGGCCCGCGACGGGGACCGGCTGTTCAGCGAGCGCTACGCGTGCCCGGAGCACGGCGGCTCGTTCGAGGAGCCCGCGCCGCGCAACTTCAGCTTCAACTCGCCCCACGGCGCGTGCCCGGACTGCACCGGGCTGGGATCGCGCCTGGAGATCGACCCGGACCTCGTGCTGCCGAACGACGATCTGTCGATCGACGAGGGTGCGGTGCTGCCGTGGCGGCGGATGGCCGCGACGGAGAGCTGGTTCAGCAAGATCCTGGAGGCCGTGGCCGAGCACTACGGGTTCCGGACCGACGTGCCGGTGCGCGAGCTCTCGGACCGCGCGCGGCAGATCGTGCTGTCCGGCAACCGCGGCGAACGCGTGGAGGTCCGCTACCGGGCGCGGAACGGCAACTACCACACCTTCCGCACCACGTTCGAGGGCGTCGTCCCGAACCTGACGCGGCGCTACCGCGAGACGAGCTCGGAGTCGATGCGCGCCGAGATCGAGCGCTACATGACCACCAAGCCGTGTCCGACGTGCAAGGGCATGCGGCTGAAGCCCGAATCGCTGGCCGTGACGGTGGCCGGCCGCAACATCATCGAGACCAC
>DASSOH010000030.1:0-3087 GCA_035700865.1 Candidatus Limnocylindria bacterium
ATCGTCAGCGTGCCGAGCGCCATCAGGCCGATCGTGCGTGCCGGCGAGCGGTCCCAGCCACGCTGGGCCAGCCAGCCGGTGAGCGCGGCCGCGAGGACGAAGCCCGCGAGGTAGCCGCCCGTGAGCCCGAGCAGCTGCTGCATCCCTGAGGCCCCGCCGTTGAAGACCGGCGCGCCGACCAGGCCCGCGGCCAGGTAGAGGAGCATGCTGAGCGCCCCGACGCGCCAGCCCAGCGCAGCTCCCACGAGGAGGACCGCGCCGGTCTGCCCGGTGTACGGCACCGGCGTCCAGGGCACGTTGAACCGCAGCTGGGCGGCGAGGGCGGTGAGCGCCGCGCCCGCGACGACGAGGAGCACTGCACGCAGCATCGGGCGCGTGCGCAGCGGGAGGAGCGCCTCGCCGAGGGTGGGCATCGGGCGCGCGAGTGGCGTCGTGGTCGTCATCGGTGGCTGATGATCCTCGTGCGAGCGTGCGGCATGGGCGCCGCGCAGATTGTAGGGTGGAGCGGCACCGTTCGAGGAAGGCTTCGCCGCATGACCCCTCCGACCACCGACCACTCAACGCCCCTCGGTGGCCTCGCGCGCCCGTCCGGCGCCTTCGCCATGGTCGCGAACGACCAGCGCGAATCGCTGCGCACGATCTTCGCCGAAGAGGGCATCGCCGGGGCCAGCGACGCGGCCCTCGTGGCGTTCAAGCTCGCCGTGACACGCGTCCTGTCGCCGGCTGCCTCAGCGCTCCTCGTCGACCGCCGCTTCACGCTCGGTCCGGTGCTCGAAACCCGCGCCCTCGATCCCGGCTGTGCCCTCATCGTTGCCGCCGACGACCTGGTCCAGGAGCCCGGCGGCCCGGTGCAGGAGTCGCGCATCGACGGGGCGGTCGATCCTGCCGCGATGCGCTCGCTCGGCGCGACCGCGCTGAAGCTCCTCGTCATCTGGCGCGACGACGAGCGTCGTGAGGAGCGGCTCCACATGGTTCGCGAGTTCGTGGCGCGCTGCCGCGAGGCGGGGCTCGCCTCGGTCGTCGAGCCGGTCGTGCGGCCGGCGCAGGGAGTGGCGCTGAACGATGCGATCGAGGACGCCGCCGCCCAGGTCGGAGCGCTGCGGCCTGACCTCTACAAGTCCGAGGTGCCGTACCACGGCCTGGCGGAGCCGTCCGCGATCACGGCGGCGGCGGAGCGACTGACGAATCTCCTGCCCGTTCCGTGGGTGGTGCTCTCGCAGGGCGTCGAGCCAGCCCGATTCGCCGCGTCCGTCGAAGCCGCGTGCCGCGGCGGCGCATCCGGCTTCCTGGCCGGGCGCGGCGTATGGCGTGGCGCGATCGCCGGTGATCCGGACGGCGCCGAGGACCGCCTCCGCGCCACCGCGTTGCCGTTCCTCGAGCGGCTGGCGGCCACCGTCGACGCCACTGCTCGGCCCTGGCGCGACGCCTAGCGCGAAGACGGCGCGGCGGGCAACAGCTCCGGACGCGGCGGCCGGCAGGCGATGAGCGCCAGGGCGCGGCCTTCGATCTCGAGCGCCGAAGCGGCCGCCGCCGGCACGAAGAGCGTGTCACCGGCCGTGAGATCCGTCGTACCGGCCGGCCCGATGAGCGTTCCGGCTCCGCTTGCGGCCACCAGCACCGAGCAGCCCCCGTCGTCCGGAAAGAGCGCGCGACCGTCGACCCGGATCCGCTCCGCACGGAAGAACGGCGCCGCCTCGGGCGGCAGCAGCTGCGTCCGGTGCAACGGCCCGCCCGCTCCGGCCTCCGGCGGCCGGCGCAGCAGGGAGGCGATCCCGCCAGCCAGCGGGGCGCGATCGATCGCGTCGAGCATCGTGTCCCAGCCGAGTCCCAGTGACGCGTCGTCGGCATCGATCGGGAAGCCGGCGATCTCGGTGACGATCGAGAAGTCGGTGGGCTCCTGGACCTCGACCATGAAGACGCCCGCGCCGATGGCGTGCGGCCGGCCGGGCGGGACGAAGACGACGTCGCCGGCTGCGACCTCCGTCGTGTCGAGCGCCGCGAGCATGGCCGCTGCGTCCTGGCCCTCGATCCATCGATGGAGCTGCGTCCTGGTCACGCCGTCGCGGAAGCCGATCCCGACCCGCGGCGCCGGCTCCCCGGGGATGCGGCGCGTGGCGAGGACGATCCACGCCTCGGCCTTGCCGTACGACGAGCCCAGGACGCGGCCGGCGAAGGCCCGTGTCGGATGGCAGTGGATCGGGAGGCGGATCGCGCTGTCGAGCAGCTTGACGAGGAGGCCGGTCGTCGTCGGGTTCCGCGCCGCCGCCTCGGCTCCGAGCAGGCCGACGGGATCGTCACGCAGCAGGTCGACGAGCGGCGTCCCGTCCTCGAGCGCGGAGAGGCCCGTGCCCGCCGGCGATCCCCAGGCCTGGGTCACCGAGCCGACCCAGTCCTCGGGCCGATCGCCGTCGCTCGGTGCGCTCGCGCCACGGAATCGCTCGAGCAGCGCGCCGCCGCGGTAGAAGCGGTTGATCCGGTTCGACCCGAGGCGGAGCGGAGAGCGGGTACGAACGGTGGCATCGGTCATGGCTGCGCGTGCTCCTCGAATCGGCACTTCCCCCGGACCAGTGGCTAGACTCAGATGATCACCCACCGGGGAACCCCGTAGCCCAGGAGAGCCATGGCGGCCCACGAGCCCGACGACGCGCACGGATCCGCGACCCGTGCTGCGTTCCTGGGCATCGACTGCGGCACCGGCTCCACGAAGGCGTTGCTGATCGATGCCTCGAGCGGCGCCGTCCTGGGCATCGGGCGCGCGCCGCACGACCTCGTCGAGCGGCTCGACGGCACGCGCGAGCAGGATCCGGCGTGGTGGATCGCCGCGCTGCGCAGCGCCGTGCGGGAGGTGATCGCCGCGGTGCCCGGCGTGGAGGTCAAGGGCATCGGCGTCTCGGGTCAGCAGCACGGCCTCGTGGCGCTCGACGATCACGACCGTCCGGTGCGCCCCGCCAAGCTCTGGAACGACACGACGACCGCCGCCGAATGCGACGCGCTCACGAGGGCGCTCGGCGGCCCGCACGAGGTCCTGGCTGCGATCGGGAACCTCTTCCTTCCGGGCTACACGGCTCCGAAGATCGCCTGGCTGCG
>DASSOH010000031.1:0-5326 GCA_035700865.1 Candidatus Limnocylindria bacterium
CCCTCGAAGTTGCGGTTGGAGGTCGAGACGCTGTACTGGCCGGGCTGCAGCTGGTCGCCGTTCATGGCGATGCACATCGAGCACCCCGCCTCGCGCCACTCGGCCCCCGCCTCGCGGAAGACCGACGCCAGGCCCTCCGCCTCGGCCTGGCGCTTCACCTCGGTCGAGCCCGGGACGACCATCATGCGCACGCCCTCGGCCACCCGCCGTCCGCGCAGCATGCGAGCGGCCTCGCGCAGGTCGCTGATGCGCGAGTTCGTGCACGAGCCGACGAAGACGACGTCGATCGGCCGTCCCAGGATCGGCTCGCCGGGGTTGAGGGCCATGTAGGACAGGGCCGAGCGCAGCGCCTCGCGCTGCGCCGCATCGGCCAGGCGCTCGGGATCGGGGATGCGCTCGGTGATCGGGAAGCCCATGCCCGGGTTGGTGCCGTAGGTCACCATCGGCGTCAGCTCGTCGGCCGCGAAGGCGATGGACCGGTCGAACGTCGCGCCGTCGTCGGTTGGCAGCGTACGCCAGTCGGCGACCGCCGCGTCCCAGGCCGTGCCCGTGGGTGCGTGCGGGCGGCCCGCGACGTACTCGAAGGTCGCCTCGTCGGGGGCGACCAGGCCGGCGCGCGCGCCACCCTCGATGCTCATGTTGCAGATCGTCATCCGCGCCTCCATGCCCAGCGCCCTGATGGCGGAGCCGCGGTACTCGAAGACGTGCCCGGTTCCACCACCGACCCCGATCCGGCTGAGCAGGCTGAGGATGATGTCCTTGGCCGTCACGCCGGGGTGCAGCTGGCCGTCGACGCGCACCTCGAACGTCTTGGGGCGGCGCTGCAGCAGCGACTGGGTGGCGAGCACGTGCTCGACCTCGGTCGTCCCGATGCCGAACGCCAGCGCCCCGAAGGCGCCGTGCGTGGCCGTGTGCGAGTCGCCGCACACGATGGTCATGCCGGGCTGGGTGAGTCCCAGCTCCGGACCGATGACGTGGACGATCCCCTGGTGCGGCGAGCCGATGCCGTGGAGCGGGATGCCGAACTCGCGGCAGTTGTCCTCCAGGCGCTGCACCTGGCGCGCCGCGATCTCGTCGACGATCGGGAGGCTGCGGTCCGTGGTCGGGACCGAGTGGTCGACCGTCGCGACCGTCTGGCCCGGTCGTCGGACGCGGAGGCCGCGCTCGCGCAGGCCGTCGAAGGCCTGCGGGCTGGTCACCTCGTGGACGAGATGGAGATCGATGCCGAGGACGTCCGGCGCGCCGTCCGTGCCGGCAACGACGACGTGCCGGTCCCAGATCTTCTCGACGATGGTTCGGTCGCTGCGGGGCGCGCGAGGATGCTGTGCGGTGCTCATGGGTGCCTGCGACCGTAGCGGATGCGTCAAGTGGTCGCTCCGTGGTGGCTGGACGCGTCGAATACGCTGTGCCGGATGGATACCCCCGAATCACACCGCATCTCGGATCCGGACTGGCGGGAGCTGCTGCTGGGCAACCATCCGGAGCTGGCCCGGATGCGTCGCCTCTTCCGGCACCTGCCGTCCGACCCCCGCTGCAAGATGTGCCTCTCGCCGCACGGCGGGATCGGCGGACCGGTCATGAAGCTGCTGGGCTATGGCCGATACCCCGCCAACCCGCAGCTGTGCAACAGCTGCTTCCGGATGTCGCAGAAGCATCCCGGCGGGGCGGAGATCGACATCACCGCGCTCTTCGCCGACATCCGCGGCTCCACCGGCCTGGCCGAGTCCATGTCGGCCGCGGAGTACTCCGCCGCGGTGGGCCGATACGTCCGCGTCGCGACCCACGCCGTCCGCGAGCCCGGAGGCCTGGTGGACAAGCTGCTGGGCGACGGCGTCATGGCGCTGTTCATCCCCGGCTTCACCGGTCTGGACCACGCGACACTCGCGATCGAGGCGGCGCGCCGAATCCTGCGCGAGGTCGAGCTGCCGGTCGGTATCGGCGTCCACACCGGCCCGGCGTGGGTCGGCTTCGTGGGCGGCATCGATGACGTCCAGGACTTCACCGCGCTCGGCGACGCGGTCAACGTGGCCAGCCGCCTGGGATCGGAAGCCGGCGCCGGCGAGCTGCTCCTGTCGGCGGCGACCGCGACCGCGGCGCAGCTGTCGACCGACGGCCTCGACGCCCGACGCCTGGAGCTTCGCGGTCGCACCGAGCCGGTCGACGCCTGGGCCGAGCGTCTGCCGGCGGCCTCGCCCGTCGCCTGAGGACGCGCGCTCAGGCGCCGAGCCGTTCGTCCCGCGCCGGCACGGCCACGGCCGCCAGGAACGGCAGCCCGGCGACGACGGCGAAGGCCAGCCCGTAGCCCGTCGTCCCACCGCCCGCCAGGCCGATCAGCACGGCCAGTGGCGGAGCGGCCGCCCCGGCGACCAGATTCTGGAACGTGTTCTGGATCCCCAGCGCGCGTCCCGCCCAGCGCGAGCCGGCCCGCTCGGCCACCGCGGTGAACGCGAGGCCGTTGGGCGAGACGGTGACGACCGCGGCGAGTGCCAGCACCACCACCGTCCCGGCAACGTCGGCGACGGCGGTCACCGCGAGCGCGACCATGACGGCGCCGATGACGACGGCGACCGCCCGCATCGGCCCCAGGCGGGAACGCACGCGGTCAGACCACGAGCCCGCCGCGAGCCGGCTTCCCGCCCCGAGGAGCGCGGTGACCGCCAGGAGCGTCCCTGCGCCGCCGATGGACCAGCCGCGCGCCGTGACCAGGAAGTCGAAGGCGAAGACGGCCACCGCCCACTGGGGCACCACCAGCAGCGCGGAGGCGAGGTGGATGCGCCACAGGTACGCCTCCCGATAGGGAGAGCGCGGGCGCTCGGCGCCCGGCTCGCGAGACGGTCGTGCGGGGTCGCGGACGAGGAGCGCGACCAGCACCGCGCTGACCAGGCATCCCGCGCCGAGGGCCATGAGCGGCGGCGCGAGGCCGGCCGCCGCGAGCGGCGGGAGGACGAGCGCGGCCACGCCCACGCCGAGTGGCTGGCCCATCTGCCGGATGCCCATGGCCAGCCCTCGCTGCGACGCGGCGAACCAGCCCAGGATCAGCCGCCCGGAGGCCGCGTGGATGGCCGAGCTGGTCGCGCCGACCGCGAAGAGCAGGATCCAGCGGGCCAGCAGCCCGTCGACGCCAGCGGCCCCGAGCGCGCTCGCGCCGGCCCCGGCCAGCCCCACGCCGAGCACCACGCGCTCGCCCCACCGATCCGCGGCGGCGCCCCAGGCGATCAGCGTCAGGAGGATGCCGACGATCGGCGCGCTGACCAGCAGCGTCGCCTCCTCCAGCGAGTACCCCTCGGAGCGGAGCGCCGGGATGAGGTAGGCAAGGCCGTACTGGGCGGCACAGCCCGCGATCAGCCCCAGCAGCCCGATCCCGAGGACGAGCCAGCGACGGCGGTCCTGTTGCTCGTGCATCGGGCCATTGTGCGAATCGCCGCCGCGGCCGTTCGCCGGACTGGACACACCTCCTAGACTCCCGCCCATGACCGACCCCGCCGCCTCCTACGACCCGCGCGAGCATTCGCGCATCCTCCTCGACGGCCCCGATCGAGCGGCCGCGCGCGCCATGCTCAAGGCCATCGGCTTCACCGATGAGGACCTCTCGAAGCCGATCGTCGGCGTCGCCACGACCTGGATTGAGACGATGCCCTGCAACTACAACCAGCGCGAGCTGGCGGAACGGGTCAAAGCCGGCATCCGCGCCGCGGGTGGCACGCCCATGGAGTTCAACACCATCGCGGTCTCCGACGGCGTCTCGATGGGCACCGAGGGCATGAAGGCGTCCCTCGTCTCCCGGGAGGTCATCGCGGACTCGATCGAGCTGGTGGCGCGCGGCCACCTCTTCGACGGCCTCGTCTGCCTGGTCGGCTGCGACAAGACGATCCCCGCCGCGGCCATGGCGCTCGCCCGCCTGGACCTGCCGGGCCTCGTGCTCTACAACGGCACCATCAACCCCGGCACCATCCGTGGTCGCCGCGACGCCACGGTGGTCACCGTCTTCGAGGCCATCGGCGCGTATCGGGCCGGCAAGATCTCGCTGGACGAGCTGCGCGAGATCGAGGACCTGTCGTGCCCCGGCCCGGGCGCGTGCGGCGGCCAGTTCACGGCCAACACCATGAGCACCGCGCTCGAGTTCCTGGGCATCTCGCCCGGCGGCCTCAACGCCATCCCAGCCACCGATCCGGCGAAGCTCGACGCCGCGGAGCGGTCCGGCGCCCTGGTCATGGACCTCGTGAACGGCGGCGTTCGGCCCTCCTCGATCATGACCCGCGCCGCCATCGACAATGCCATCGCGTCGATCGCCGCCACCGGTGGAAGCACGAACGGCGTGCTGCACCTGCTGGGCATCGCGCACGAGCTGGGCATCCCGTTGGAGCTCGAGGACTTCGACCGCATCGCCGAGCGGACGCCCATCGTCGCCAGCCTCCAGCCCGGCGGCCGATTCACCGCCCTCGACATCCACGAGGCGGGCGGCGTGGGCCTGGTCGCCCGTGAGCTGCTGAAGCGCGACCTGGTCGACGGCTCGACGCGCAACGTGGACGGTCGCACGCTCGCGGAGGTGGCCGCCGCGGCGGTCGAGACGCCCGGCCAGGAGGTGGTCGTCTCGATCGACCACCCGATCAAGCCGAGCGGCGGCCTGGCCATCCTGCGCGGCTCGCTGGCGCCGGACGGCTGCGTCATCAAGCTCGCCGGCCACGAGCGCCGATTCCACCGCGGTCCGGCGCGCGTGTTCGACTCGGAGGCGACGTGCTACGACGCGGTGCGCGCGCAGCGCATCGGTCCGGGCGACGTCGTCGTCATCCGCTACGAAGGGCCCGTCGGCGGGCCCGGCATGCAGGAGATGCTCTCGGTCACCGCCGCGCTCGTCGGGGAGGGCCTGGGCGGGGACGTGGCGCTGCTGACCGACGGTCGGTTCAGCGGCGGCACCCACGGCCTGATGATCGGTCACGTGGCGCCGGAGGCGGCCCTCGGTGGCCCGATCGCCTTCGTGCAGGAGGGCGACGAGGTCGTGATCGACGTCGACGCGCGGCGGCTGGACCTGGTGGTGGACGAGGACGAGCTCGCGCGGCGGCGCGCCGCCTGGTCGCCGCCCGAGCCCCGTTACACCGGTGGGGTGCTGGCCAAGTACGCCGCGCTCGTGTCGTCGGCCTCAGAGGGGGCCGTCACCACCGGCGCCCGTATGCGCGCCAACCTGCGGGACCGCCTCAACGGCTGAGGCGTCGCTCCAGCTCCTCGAGGTCGGCCACGAACCACAGCTGCCCGCCGCGATTCGCCTCCACGCTGAACGCGGCGAAGGCCGTGCTGGCCGCGCGGTGGCCGTCGACGTCGCCGACGATGG
>DASSOH010000032.1:0-11804 GCA_035700865.1 Candidatus Limnocylindria bacterium
ATCCGGCACGTGGCTGCGAACGGACGGAGGGGCGCCGAACTCCGATGCCGTGACGGGCAGCCGCATCAGCGCCACCACCGTCATCGTGCAGCGCGTGCGCCAGGACGTCCTCCCCGGCGAGCTGGACCCGGGCGGCTACCCGCGCCGCTACCAGTACCTGGTCGACTCCGGCGACGGCGTGCTGTACGTCGGCGGAGCGGCGTACGACGTGCGCTGGTCGCGTCCGGATGCCGGTGAGGTGACCGAGTGGACCTACCCCGCCACCGGCGAGCCGGTGGTGCTGCCACCGGGCCGCATCTGGTGGGAGATCGTGCCGGTCGGGAGCGCCATCAGCGAGGGCTAGCGGCGGGGCCGATACCGCCGGCGTGACAGGCTTGCATCGGGCGCGTATGCTTCTCTAACACTAATCTGGATTAGTCTTAGAGGATTCCCCGATGACGAGTCTCCTTCCCTCGCTCCCCGAGATCGGGGCCGAGCTGCTGAACGGCCACGCGCACGGGACGCGGCGCCCCATCACCCAGGCCGAGCGGGGACGCTTCGAGGGCTACCTCGGTGAGATCTTCGGTGCCCTGGGCATGGATCTCGACACGCCGGGGACGGTCGACACCCCGCGTCGCCACCTCCAGGCCCTGATCGACGTCACCGCCGGCTACGACGGCGATCCGAAGCTGGTGACCGTCTTCCCCACCGAGTGCCAGGGTGGCGGAAACTGCGACCTGGCGCAGATCGTCGAGGGCCCCATCCCCTTCCACGCGCTGTGCGAGCACCACGCCCTCCCGTTCGTCGGCGAGGCGTTCATCGGCTACGTGGCGCACGAGCAGATCATCGGCATCAGCAAGCTCACGCGGCTGGTCCGCCTGGTCACGGCGCGCTTCGGCGTCCAGGAGCGGATGACGCACCACGCGGCGGACTCGCTGGTCGAGCTGCTCCAGGCGCACGGCGTGGCGGTCTACCTGGAGGCGGAGCACCTGTGCACCCAGATGCGCGGCGTGCGGGAGCGCGAGGCGATCACGCGCACGACCGCCTTCCGCGGCGCCTACGAACGCGACCCGGCGCTGCGCAGCGAGTTCTACGACCTGGCCGGCCTGCGCCGGGGAGGCCGCCGATGACCGCCGTCGCGACCCGTCTGCCCCAGCTCGACCTGCTGTGGGCCGACGCGTCCGCGCTGGGCGCGCCGGCCGACGCGCTGGATGCGGCCTACGGCGGCACCCTCCGCTTCCCGCGTCGGGCCGACCGGCCGACGGTGATCGTCAACTTCGTGTCCACCCTCGACGGGGTCGTGAGCTACGCGACGCCGGAGGCGGCCGGCGGCGGCGAGATCAGCGGCTTCTTCGGCCCCGACCGGTTCGTGATGGGCCTGCTCCGCGCCCACGCCGATGCGGTGCTGGTCGGCGCCGGCACCGTTCGGGCCTCGCCGCGGGAGCGGTGGACGCCGGACGACATCTACCCCGAGGCCGCGACGGAGTTCGCGGCGCTCCGTTCGCGGGCGGGATTGGCGCCACAGCCCACGACGGTGGTGGTGACCGGCTCCGGCCGCCTGGACCCCGACCACCCCGGGCTGGCCGATCCGACGATCCCGGTCATCGTGGCGGGGGGCGCCATCGACCAGCCGCGCGGCCACGTGGAGACGCTGCGCGCCACGTCGGTCGAACGCATCATCGGGGAGCTCGGCCGCCGTGGCATGCGGCTGGTGCTGTGCGAAGGCGGACCGCACCTGCTCGGTCGGCTGCTGGAAGCCGAGCTGGTCGACGAGCTGTTCCTGACCCTCGCGCCCCAGCTCGCCGGGCGGACCGAGCTCGTCGCCCGGCTGGCCCTCGTGGAGGGCGTCGCCTTCGGCGTGACCGATGCGCCCTGGTGGGACCTGGTCGCCATCAGCCGCGTCGACCACCACCTCTTCCTGCGCTACCGGCGCCGCACGCCCCAGGAGGCCTGAACCCATGGACCGCATCG
The DNA here is from genome assembly GCA_035700865.1 of Candidatus Limnocylindria bacterium. Lineage (GTDB taxonomy): Bacteria > Chloroflexota > Limnocylindria > QHBO01 > QHBO01 > JACDBZ01. The sequence continues at coordinate 1,951 of DASSOH010000032.1, forward strand.
TCATCGTCGGCGCCAGCCTGGCTGGCGCCTCGGCCGCCTTCGCCCTGCGCGAGGCCGGCTTCACCGGCTCGATCACGCTCGTGGGCGAGGAGCCGCAGCTGCCCTACGAGCGGCCACCGCTGTCGAAGGCGTACCTCCGCGGCGAGGAGGACCTCGAGAAGGCGTACGTCCGGCCGGCGGACGCGTACGTCGAGCAGGAGATCGACCTGCGCCTCGGCACCCGCGCCGTGACCATCGATCGCGCCGCCCGACGGGTGACGCTGGAGGACCGGACCGAGCTGGCGTACGACCGCCTGCTGCTCGCGACGGGCGCGGAGGCGCGACGCATCGGCGTGCCCGGCAGCGATCTCGCCAACGTCCACGTCCTGCGCACCGTCGCCGACGCGGACGCCATCCGCGCCGCCGCCGCCTCGGCCGAGCGCATCGTGGTCGTGGGTGGCGGGTGGATCGGCAGCGAGGTGGCGGCCTCGCTCCGGCAGGTGGGGCGGGCGGTGACGCTCGTCACGAACCTGCCGAACCCACTCGAGGGCGTGCTCGGTCCGGAGGTCGCATCGGTCTACGCCGACCTCCACCGCGCCAACGGGATTCACCTGGTCGCCGGCCGGGCCACGGGCTTCGACGGAGACCGGTCCGTCACCGGCGTGCGGCTGCAGCGGGGCACCGTGCTGCCCGCCGATCTCGTCGTCGTCGGCGTCGGCGCCGCCCCACGGGTCGAGCTGGCCCGTCGGGCCGGGCTGGAGGTGGCGCCGAGCGGCATCGCCGTGGACGAGCAGCTCCGCACGTCCGACCCGGCCATCCATGCCGCCGGCGACGTGGCGGCCGCGTGGCACCCCCGCTACGCGGAACGCCTGCGCGTCGAGCACTGGGACAACGCGCGCGAGCAGGGCGCCACCGCCGCCCGCAACATGCTCGGCGCCGGCGAGCCGTACGACCGGACGCCGTACTTCTACTCCGACCAGTTCGACCTCGGCATGGAGGCGCGCGGCCTGCTGCGCGACTGGGACGAGGTCGTCATCCGCGGCGACGCGGCCGCGCGCGAGTTCGTGGCCTTCTGGCTGCGCGCCGGGCGCGTGGTGGCGGCGATGAACGCCAACGTCTGGGACGTGGGCGAGCAGCTGGCCGCGCTCGTCGACTCGGGCGCGTCCGTCGACGCGGCGCGACTGGCCGATCCCACGCTGCCGCTCGAACCGGCGGCCTAGCGGGCGACGCGGGTGGACGTCGCGTTCAGCGCCTCGCTGGTCTCGCCGATCGTCGAGGCAGAGGCGAACGGCCCGCACGCGGTCATCGTCGACCTGGCGCGCGGCCTCGCCGAGCGCGGGCACCGCACGACGGTGTACGCGGCCGCCGGATCCAGGGTCGACGGCGTCGAGCTCGTCGAGATCCCCGTCTCGGATGGCGCGCACCTGGCCCGCATCCGGCCAGGCGGCGTCGAGGGACTCGGCGACCGCGCGACCGTCGACCTGCACGAGGACTTCGCCCGCATGCTCGACACCATCGGGCGCGGCGGGCACGACGTCCTCAGCCAGCATGCCTTCGACGCGCCGGCCCTGCGAATCGCGGCGGCGTTGCCGGTTCTCCACACGCTGCACCTGCCGCCGATGGTGGACGCCGTCGTCCGCGCCGCGCGCGCGACCGCGGCGCCCCTGGCGGCCGTCTCCCGGGCGTCCCGCGCCGACTGGTGGGCGGCCGGCGTTCACCCCGCCTGGCTGCTGCGCAACGGCGTCCCGGACCGCGGCCGGGGCGTCGGGCCCCCCGAGCCCGCCGCGCTCGTGGCCGGACGCGTCAGTCCCGAGAAGGGCACCGAGGCCGCCATCCGCGCGGGGCTGGCCGCCGGGCTGCGGGTGTGGGTCGCCGGCGACGTCTACGAGCGTGACTACTTCGAGGCGCGCGTGCGGCCGCTCCTGGACCGTGCGGAGTACCTGGGCCCGGTGCCGCGGCCCGAGCTGTCCGCGCTGATGGCGCGAGCGGCCGTGCTGCTGATGCCGGTCGCGTGGCGCGAGCCGTTCGGCCTGGTCGCCGCCGAGGCCCAGATGGCCGGCTGCCCGGTCGTCGCCCACCGCCTCGGGGCGCTGCCCGAGGTCGTCGAGGACGGGGTCTCCGGCATCCTGGTCGAGCCCGGCGACGCGGCCGCGCTGGCATCGGCCATCGACGCCGCCATCTCCCTGCCACGGGCCGCGGTGCGTGCGTCGGCGCTGCGCCGCCTCGGCGTCGAGCCGATGATCGACGCGTACGAGCGCGCGCTCACGCGAGTGCGCGACGGCGTCCGGGGGCCCGTCGCCGGCTGAGGCCGGCGCCGGGGGTCAGTGATCGCGCGGCGGCTGCTCGCGCTCGACGGTCGGCGAGAGGAACGCGTCCATGGCCCGGCGGATCTGGTGGTCGGGGTCGAACGAGCGACGCGCGACCGCGATCTGGCGCCGCACCTCCTGCGGGTCGGGCTGGTCCTCGTCGTGGTTGTTGTGGTTGGCAGGCGCCTCGGCCGGGGGCTCCCCCGTCGACCGGCGCTCGGATGGCACCCCGGCGGCGGCCGGCTCGGCCATCGGCTCAGCGGCTGGCTCGGGCGGCGGGGCCACGATCGGTCCGAGCTCCACGGCCACGGCGCGATCCGCCGCCGGGACCACCACCCCACGGCCATTGGCGGCACGCGGGATCGCCGGCGGGGCGGACTCGGGCGGTGAGGGCGGCTCGTCGGCTTCCGGCATCGCGACCGCGGCCGCGGCCGCGACGGGACGCGGCGCGGGTTCCGGGACGGTGGAGCGGCGGCCGAGCAGCGGCGGTCGCGGACGGGGATTGCCGCTGATCTGGTTCTTGCCCAGCGACTTGGCCTGGTACATCGCGCGATCGGCCGCGTTCATCAGCTCCTCGGCGCTTAGCCCATCCTCCGGGTGGCTGACCAGGCCGATGCTGACGCTGGTGAGCGCCTCGGGCCCGCCCATCGCCATGCCCAGGTCCTCGGCGCCGGCTCGCACCTTCTCGGCCACCACGAAGGCGCCGACGATGTCGGTCTCCGGCAGCAGCACCACGAACTCGTCGCCGCCGTAGCGGTAGGCGCTGTCCACCGTCCGGATCGATCCGGCGATCACGCGCGCCAGCGAGCGGAGCACCTCGTCGCCGCGCAGGTGGCCGCCGCTGTCGTTGATGGCCTTCAGGCCGTCGAGGTCGATCATCAGCACGCAGAAGCCGCGGTCACTGCGCCGGGTTCGACTGACCTCCAGCTCCAGGGTCGCGAACAGCTGGGATCGGTTGTAGAGGCCGGTGAGCGGATCGGTGCGCGACAGGTTCACGGCGTGCGCGATGGCCCGACGCTGGTGGCCGGCGTACGCGATGGCCACGAATGCCAGGAGCCAGGTCGCTCCCAGGCCGATCGAGAGGCGAAGCGCATCCTCGGCGCCGTAGGAGGTCAGGCCCGGGTCGATGGCCAGGATCGCGCCGAAGGCGACCGTGGCCAGCGCCGCCGCCCCCAGGCCCGCGCGCGGACCGGAGGCCAGCGCCGCCGACACGGAGACCAGCGCGAAGAGCATGGCGAACGGCGAGGAGGCGAAGCCGGTGAGGACCAGCAGCACCCCGATCAGGGCGATGGCCACCACCACCTCCCCGACCCGCACGAGCCGGCCGCGCCGCTCGAGGGGCACGACCTCGTGGAGCAGCACCACCGCGGCGACCGCGGCCGCGCCGAGCATGAAGATGGCGCCCTGGTCGGCCGCGAACGAGCCGCTGATGCCCACGCCCAGCAGGACGATGGTGATGGTCAGCCACCACGCCACCCGCAGGGTCGAATCGGCGGCGGGCGATTCGCGCTCGGCCGCGGCGACGGACGTGCCCGGCGACGGGTGCGCCAGCCGGGTGTCGGTCGCCACCGGCGAGACCCGCCCGGCGAGCATCACGCCCACCAGGAGCAGCCCGGCGAGGAGCGCCGTCACGGCGATGATCGTCAGCTCTGCTGGCACGTCCGGTCGATGAACCCCCTGGTGCGTGGAGGGCGGGTAGTCCGCCAGGGTGTCGGCGGTGGTCAGTATGCGGGCGCGGAGAGAGGGGGTGCAAACGTACTAACCCACCCGTACCACCCCAGGTGTGGACCGGGCGCACCACTGCGGGGTCCGGACAGGCCCGATGCTACACTGCGGCTCCCTTCCATGGTCGACGCACCGCGACTTCCGAGCCTCGCGTCCGGGCCGCCGCGACCATGGCTCGCGGCGCTCCTGTCCTTCCTCCTTCCCGGCCTGGGGCAGGCGTACGCGGGCCATCGGCGCCTGGCGGTCATCTTCGTCGTGCCGGTGCTGCTGCTGGCCGTCGGGGTGATCGTCGTCCTGAACGACCCGGACATCGGCCTCGGCAACAGCCTCCTCTCCAGCGGAGCGCTGGTCGGCGCCATGGTGGCCAACGCGGTCATCTTCGCGTGGCGCGGCATCGCGGTCTCGGAGGCGGGGCTGGCCGTCGACCGGGACACGCCACCCGGTGAGCGCCGGGCCGGCTTCCTGGCGGTGGTCGTGCTGCTCCTGGCAACCGCCGGCATGCACGCCTGGATCGGCGTGGTCGTCAACAACCTCGACGAGACGCTGGCCCAGGTGTTCGCGCCCGAGGACGGCGGCGCCCCGCCACCCGACCCGGGGCAACCGGGCGCGTCGCAGGCGCCGGACCCGACCCCGGAGTACCGCTGGAACGGCACGGAGCGCATCAACATCCTGCTGATCGGGACCGACGCCGCGCCGGGACGCGAGGCGACCCTGACGGACGTGATCCTGCTGCTCAGCGTGGATCCCGTCGACCAGACCGCCGTGCTGATCTCGGTGCCGCGCGACACCGGCTACGTGCCGCTGCCCGACGAGCGCCTCTTCGTGGGTGGCGTCTACCCCGACAAGATCAACGAGATCGCCCCACGCGCCGCGATCAACCCCGACCTGTGGTGCCCCGATGGGCCCTCCGACCCGCAGGCCTGCGGCATCCACGCGCTGGAGACCTCCGTCGGCCTGTACCTGGGGGTCGACATCCACCATTACGCGCTGGTCGACATGGTGGGCTTCGCCGAGATGATCGACGCCATCGGTGGCGTGGAGCTGTGCCTGCCCGGCACGCTGGTGGACCCGGAGTTCGACGGCAGCCTGAACAACCATGCCCGTGGCGAGCCGTTGGTGCTTCCCGCCGGCTGCCACCACTACGACGGCCTGGACGCGCTGGCCTACGCGCGCAGCCGCAAGGGGTACATCGAGATGCCGGACGGCACGCGGCAGCAGCAGAGCGACTTCGCGCGCTCCGAGCGCCAGCAGCGGCTTCTGCTCGCCATCCGCGACGAGCTGGCCAACGCCGACACCCTCCTCGAGCTGCCGAGCCTGCTCCACGCCATCGGTCATGCGGTCAAGACCGATTTCCCGCGTGACCAGGCCGGCAACCTGGCCAGCCTGGCACCCCTGATCACCGGGCCGGACATCGACCGCGTCGTCCTCGGCTACCCGGACTTCGTGGAGCTCCCGACCCACCCGAACGTCAACTACCTGCTCATCCCCAAGCGGGACGCCATTCGCGACGAGATGGAACGCCTCTTCGGCGCCGATGCGCTGCGCGGCTGGTACCTGGGTTCCGACGCGCCCGGCCCCAACGGGCAGCCGCTGCCGTCGATCTCCGACGGAGCCGATCCGGGCGGATAGCGCGGGTCAGCCGGGCGCCAGGCGCCCGATGACGACCGCCACGATGGCGAGGCCGGCGGAGACGGCGGTGAGGCTCAGCATGGCGTCGCGCTGCGAGAGCCCGCGCTCGAGCAGCTGGTGGTGGATGTGGCCCCGGTCGGCGACGAAGAAGGCCGCTCCCCGGGCCGTCCGGCGAATGACGGCCCACAGGGTGTCGGCGAGCGGCACGCCGAGGGCGATGATCGGCACCCACGGCGCCACCGGCGAGACGCCATCCTGGGTGAGGGAGATGGCGATGGCCGCGACGACGAAGCCCAGGAACATCGAGCCGGTGTCGCCCATGATGATCGAGGCGGGGTGCAGGTTGTAGGCGAGGAAGCCGACCGCCGCGCCGGCGGTCGCCGCGATGATCGGCAGGGTCGGGTCCACGCCGTCGCCGGCCGCCAGCAGGCCGAAGGCCCCGAGCGCCGTGAGCACGACGCCGGAGGCGAGGCCGTCCAGCCCGTCGATCAGGTTCACGGCGTTGATGACGCCGACGATCCACGCCACGGTCAGCGGCAGCGACGCCACGCCCAGCTCCACCATCCCCCACGGGAAGAAGAGCCGCTCGATGCTCAGGCCCAGCCCCCAGGCCAGCGTGGCCGCGGCCACCTGGAACGCGAGCTTGACCAGCGGCCGCGTGCCGCGCACGTCGTCCCACACGCCGACGGCGAAGAGGACGGCCACCGCCGCCAGGATGGCCGGCGCGCGATTGGGGCGCAGGCCACCGACGATGTTGAGCTCCGCGGGCGAGAAGAGGGCGACCGTCACGCCGACCGCGAAGGCGATGACCATCGCCACGCCCCCCAGCCGCGGCACGGGCACCTGGTGGACCTTCCGGCCGCCGGGCATGTCGAGCAGCTCGAGCCGATGCGCGTAGTGGCGGACGACGGGCGTGATGAGCAGCCCCACCACGAGGGCGGCGGCGAACGAGAGGGCTGTCAGCATTCCGATGCGGCGATGGTACCCGGTGTGGTCGGGGCGGCCGGATTCGAACCGGCGACTTCCTGCTCCCAAAGCAGGCGCGCTGCCAGGCTGCGCCACGCCCCGATGTCCCGCCCTCCGGTCAGGCTACCACGCCCCGGAGCGCGTTTCGCGCCGACCGGCCGCTGCGGCTACCATCGGGCGACATGTCCGTCACCTCCCAGGGGGCCTCGACCCTGACCTCGCGCGCCCTGGCGCCGGCCGCCACGGCGGCGGCCGGACTGCTCCTCGTGATCGCGGCGGTGGTGCTGGCACCGATCTCGACCGCCGCGCTGGTCGCCATCGGCGTGGTGCTGCTCGGGCTCGTCGCGTACGCGGCGGTGCGCTGGCCGCGGGCCGCCATCGTCGTGGTCGTGCTCGCCCCGATCCTGGACCGCTACGTGGTCGGCGGCCTGCTGCCGAGTGCGGTGGAGGGCGTCGCCCACTACCTCTCGGAGGGGCTGCTGGTGGTCGTCGGGCTGACCCTGGCCGTGCGGGCCTGGCGGGCCGGTCGCCTGGGCCAGGCCATCCGCCACCCCGTGCTGTGGGCCACGCTGGCGTTCGTCGGCGTCGCCGCGGTCTCCGCCATCGTGAACGGCGTGCCACCGCTGGTGGCCCTGGTCGGCATCGGGTTCACCGTCGACGCCGTCGCCGTCTTCTTCCTGCCGCGGCTGGTCGGCTTCGACCTGCGTCAGTCGCTGATCGCCGTCGCCGCCTTCGTCGCCGTGGTGACGGCGGCCGCGCTGGTGGTCCTGCTCCAGGCGCTCCTCTCGCCGGACATCTTCGGGCTCTCGTTCGTCACCGGGCGGTTCGGGGAGATCTACCGGCTGGCGGCGTTCATCGGCGACCCGAACGTCTTCGGAACGTTCGCCGCGGCCGCGTCGCCGTTCGTCCTCCTGGCGGCCACGAGCCTGTCGCGGCCGCGCTGGCGGTGGCTGGCCATCGGCCTGGCCTTCCTCCTGCTGCTGACCCTGTGGCTCAGCTTCTCGCGCGGAGCGTGGCTGGCGATGGCCATCGGCGCCGTCCTCGTCCTGCTCATGGTGGATCGGCGCACCTTCCTGCTGGCGATCGGCATGCTGGCCCTCGCCTTCGTGGTGGCCCAGGTGATGCCGCGCGACCTGGCGCTGCCGAGCGGCGGCACCGGGCAGCCGCGTCCCGACCTGGTCGACTCGACCATCGGACGCGTCGACACGGTCGGTTCCGGCCGCGACCTGCGAACCCTCTTCGTCATCAACGCGGTGCCGATCCTGCGCGACCATCCAGCGGTCGGCGTGGGTCCCGGGCGGTACGGCGGCGCGGCGGCGGACATGTTCGGCACGCCGATCTACGAGCGCTACGGCACGGACGAGCTGTTCACCGTGGCCACCCAGCGCACCGTCGACAACTTCTGGCTGCACCTCGTCGTCGAGACCGGGCTGCTGGGCCTCGCCGCGTTCCTGGCGGCGGCGCTGAGCGCCGGCATCCCCGTCCTTCGTGCGGCGCGGCGGGCGCGCGGCTGGTGGCGCGTCCTGCTGGGCGGCGCGGCGGCGGGCAGCGCAGCGCTGGCGGTGAGTGCCGTCTCGACCATGCTGCTGGAGGCGAACAGCGTCGCCTTCGTCTTCTGGTTCCTGCTCGGGCTCGCGGGGCTCAGCGTCCCCGCGGTCGGCTCCCGCGCGGGGGCCGCCGAGGCGCCGGCGGCCCGCTGACTCCTAGGGCCAGAGCGCGCGCACCTGGCTGCGGAGCGCGTCGCTGATGACCCCCGGGCCGCCCACGAACACCACGTTCGTCGGATCCAGGCGCTGGAGCTCCGCCGCCACCTCCGGCGGCAGGCTGTTCGTCGGGACCAACAGCAGCGGTCCGCCGCGCAGGCCCGCGACCGGCCCGGCGGAGAGCCCGTCGGGGAAGGCAGCGCCGGTGGCCAGGTAGACGGTGTCGACGCTGTTCGCGGCGAAGGAGGCCGCACTCAGCGCGACCGCGGTGCTGTACCGCGTCTGGCCGGCCATCCGGACCACCGACGGCGCGTAGCTCGCCAGCTTGGCGACGATCGCGTCGCTCACCACGCCGGGCCCGCCCATCACGACGATCTGACCGGGGTGCAGCCGCGCCAGCTCGGCCGCCGTGGAGTCGGGAATGGCGTTGGGGGTGACGAGCAGGATCGGCGAGGAGGTGCGCGCGGCATCCGCCCCGCCCGACAGCGCGTCCGGATAGTTCGCGCCCGTCGCGATGTAGACCCGCGACGCCCCGCCCGCGAAGGCGGATCCGCTGATCGCCGCCGCGGTGGCGTACCGGTCCGTGCCGTAGATGCGGCCGACCGATCCTGACGTCGCGTAGCCGCGCAGGGTGGCCACGACGCCGTCGCTCACCACGCCGGGGCCGCCGATGACCACGATCCGGCCCGGCCGCAGGCGAGCCAGCTCGGACCTGGTCGCGTCCGGCACCTGCGAGGGCATGGTCAGCAGCAGCGGCCCGCCGCCGACTCGCGCGGCGGGTCCTGCCGCCAGCGCGTCAGGGAAGTTGGCGCCCGTGGCGACGTAGGCGACCGGGACGCCGGCCCCGAAGGCGGAGCCGCTCAGCGCCGCCGCGGTGGCGTAGCGGTCCACGCCGGAGACTCGCGGCGCCCCCTTCCCGGTCGTGAAGGACCACGAGGTCGCGGCCAGCGCATTGCCGGCCTGGTCGACCACGGAGCCGGTGACCGACACCGTGTGCTTCGTCTCGGGCGCCAGGGCGCGGCTCGGCCGCAGGACGGCGCGATTGCCCGACGCGTCCCACGAGACGCTGGCCGGAACCACGCCCGACGGATCTCGGAGCTGGACGCTGCTTGACGAGACGCCGCCCACCGGCTCACTGAAGCTGGCCGTCACCACGGCACCGTCGTACGAGACGTTGACCGCACCGTCGGCCGGCCCGCGGCCGGACACGACCGGCCGGACGTTGTCGACGAAGGAGGGGGTGATCGAGTACGCCCCGCGGTTGCCGTTGGCGTAGAAGTTGGAGACGCGCACCAGGATGCGAGTCGGGCCCGAGACGTCGGCGGTCGCGAGCTCCGTGCCCGACTCCCACTCGTTGTCGACGCGCCGCAGCAGCGTTCCGGCGGTGTTGAACAGCTCGACGATGGGATCGACCGGCAGGGTGCTGCGGTTGTACGGGTAGGCGCGCGTGTCGACCACGCCGGTGACCCGCACCTCGAGGCGGCCGGCGCGCGGCACGTCGACGGCCATCACGTCCACGTCGCCGGCCGGGTAGATCGAGGGTCGC
>DASSOH010000033.1:0-13479 GCA_035700865.1 Candidatus Limnocylindria bacterium
GGCGAGGCCACGCGCGCCATGTAGTAGGCGATGGGGAAGGCCAGCAGGGCGTCGGTGATGGTCACCGCCGCGGCGATGGTGATGGTCCGGATGGCGATGGTCCGATACACCGGGTTCGTCACCAGGTCCGCGAACGCGTCCAGGCTCCAGTCGAACGGCTGCACCTGGCCGGTGAAGGGGTCGCGATCCCAGAACGCGCCGAGCAGCAGGATGAACAGCGAGCCCAGGTAGGCGATGACCATCCAGCCCATGGGCCCGGACAGCAGCAGGCCCAGCTGGGCCCGCGGATGCCGATGCAGCCACGACGCGACGCGCCGCAGCCGGCCGGGTGGCGGCGCCGAGAGGTCGCGCGACGGGGTCTGGGCGGTCATGCGACGAACGAATGATGCTCCCCGGAGCGGACCCCGGGGAGCATCGGTGCCTTCACGACGGAACGGTCAGGAGCCGCGGATCGAGGTCCACGCGTCGACCCAGTCCTCCTGCGTCACGCAGGTCGTGTCCGGATCGTCGTCCGCGCAGTCCTCCTGCGGCGTGCTCCAGTACCAGACCTTGTCCCAGTACGCCGCGTCATCCGCGTGCTGCGCCGCGCAGTGGCCCTCGGCGAGCGCTTCGGCGGCCTCGCACGCGGCCTCACTGGTCGCGGCCTCCCCGAACCACACCGTCGCCTGGGCATTCGCTTCAGGCGACATCATGTGGTCCATCCACATGAGCATGCAGTTGGGGTGCTCCGCCTCGGCGTACATCATCCAGGTGTCCGACCATCCGGTCGCACCCTCCGCGGGGAGGGTGGCCTCGATCGGCTCACTCTCGGCCTGGAGGAGGTTCACCTGGTACGGCCAGGTCGTCCCGACCACCACGTCGCCGCTGGCGTACGAGGAGATCTGGTCGTTGAAGTCGCTCCAGTAGAGCGGGTCGTTGGCGTCGAGCTCCTGGAGCAGCGCCACCGCGGCGTCGAACTGCTCCTGGGTGAGCTGGTACGGATCCTCGATGCCCAGGTCGGACTGCGTCGCCATCAGGTGCAGGGCGGCATCGGCGATGAAGATCGAGGAGTCGTAGATGCTGATCTTGCCGGCGTACTGCGACCCGTCCTCCCAGATCGGCGCCCAGCTGGTCGGCGCATCGGTCACCGCTTCGGTGTTCCACGCCAGCAGGTTCGGTCCACGGCCGTGCGGGACGCCGTAGTTGACGCCGTCGACGGTGTTGTGGGGCAGGTCCTTGAGGTCGTCGAAGACGGCGTCGTAGTTCTCGAAGATGTCGGTGTTGATCGGGGCCACCAGGTCGCTGGCGATGAGCCGGCTGGTGGCATCGCCCGAGGCGCTGATGCCGTCGTACTCACCCGACTGGATCAGGGAGACGCCGTTGTTGGAGTCGGTCATGTTCGTCGTGTTGACGATGCAGCCGGTCTCCTCCTCGAACGGGGTGACCCAGTCGTAGGCCGCATCGGTCTCGCCGCGCTCGGCGTAGCCGGCCCAGATGACCAGGTTCAGCTCTCCCTCGCCGTCGCCGATCTCGTTGATCGGTGTGGGCCCGGCACTGCCACCGCCTCCGCCGCAGGCTGCGAGCAGCATGGCGACGGCGGTGACGAGCCCTGGAACGCGCAGGTGCCTCATCGGCTTGTCTCTTCCTCCGTATCCCCCGGTCCTTCCTCGCTCCGGGCGAGGCTCAGCACGTGGCGCCGTCGCCAGACCAGCCGGACCGGCCGGCCCTGGGTCGCGAGCGCCTCCATGGACGAGGTCTCCAGGTTCTGCTGGGTCACGACGAGCTCGCCTCCCACCTCGAGCTCGACGATGTAGCGCGTGTCGGGCCCGACGTACACGACCTCGCGAATCCGCCCCAGCGCGGACTCCTCGTCGTCGGCGGGCACCACCGATGGGTCGGCCAGGCGGATCTTCTCGGGACGCACGGTGAAGACCCCCTCACGGCCGATGACGGCGCGGGCCGTCGTCCCGGTCAGCAGGTTCGACGTCCCCACGAAGCCGGCCACGAACGTGGACGCCGGCCGCTCGTAGACCTCGGCCGGGGTGCCGATCTGCTCGATCCTTCCGAGGTTGAACACGGCGAGGCGGTCGCTCATGGTGAGCGCCTCCTCCTGGTCGTGCGTCACGTACACGAAGGTGATGCCGACCTGCTGCTGGATGGCCTTGAGCTCGATCTGCATCTCCTCGCGCAGCTTCAGGTCCAGCGCGCCGAGCGGCTCGTCCAGCAGCAGGACGCGCGGCCGGTTCACGAGTGCGCGGGCGAGGGCGACGCGCTGTCGCTGCCCGCCGGACAGCTGGCTCGGCTTCCGCTTCTCGTAGCCGTCCAGGCGCACCATGCGGAGGGCATCGGTCACCCGCTCGCGCCGCTGCGCCGATGGGATCTTCCGCACCAGCAGCCCGTACCCGACGTTGTCGCCCACCGTCATGTGCGGGAAGAGGGCGTAGTCCTGGAAGACGGTGTTGACGTCGCGGTCGAAGGGCGGGACACCGGTGACGTCGCGACCGTGCAGCCAGATGCGTCCCTCGGTCGGCTCCTCGAAGCCCGCGATCATGCGCAGCGTCGAGGTCTTCCCCGAGCCGGAGGGCCCCAGCATGCTGAAGAACTCGCCATCCGCGATCTCGAGGTCGATGCCGGCGACGGCGACGACGTCGCCGAAGCGCTTGACCACGGCCTCGAGGCGCAGCGCGGGCAGCTCCGGGGCGGCGGGCGACGCCGGCTCGACGTGGTCCCGCGTCTCGACCGCCACCTGCACCTCGCTCCCGACGGCCGTCGCCGCGGCTCGGGCCGGGGCACCCATCTGACGGACCGGTCTCGGGTGCGCGCACTGTGCGTGAGGCCGATGCGGCTGTCAAGCGAATTCCGCCGTTTCCGCCATCCGCTTCTCGTTCGCGGGCGCATTCGGTGAGGGAAGGCAGCGAATCCCGCCGATTTCGCGCGCTGCCCCGATGCCGGCGCGCTGCCGCGCGTCGGCTCCAGCCCACTCCGCTACAGTGCCGCACCATGCCGATCGCCGGAGTCGCCGCCGGACTCCTCGCCGCCCTCTCCTTCGGCGCCGGTGACTTCGCCGGCGCCGTCGCGGCGCGCCGCGCGGGGGCCCTGGCGGTCGTGGCGGGTGCCCACTTCTCGGGCCTGGTCGTCCTGGTGGTCGCCGCCGCCGTGCTCGCCCCGCCGATGCCGGAGCTGCCCGCCATCCTCCTCGGGCTCACGGCCGGCGTGGCGGGTGGCATCGGCCTGGCGGCGCTGTACCGGGGCATGGCGCTGGGCAGCATGGGGCTGATCACCGCGCTCAGTGGTGCCGGCTCGCTGGCCATCCCGCTGCTCGTCGGCGGCCTGCTGGGGGATCGCGTGGGTGCGCTCCAGGTCGCCGGTGTCGCCTGCGCCGCCGCGGCCGCGGTCGCCGCCAGCGGGGCGTCGCGCAGCGAGCTGGGACGGCTGGCCATCGCGCTCGCCGGCCTCGCGGCCATCTCCTTCGGAGCCTGGTACGTCCTCATCGACCTGGCCGCGGAGGGTGGCGATCCGCTGTGGGCGCTCGTCTTCAGCCGCGCGGCCTCGGCGGGCGTGGCAGGGCTGTTCGCGATCGGACGGCTGGATCGCTCCCGGTACCCGCTGCGGGTGGTGGTGGCCGCGGGACTGGGCGACATCGGCGGCAACGCCTGCTACGTGATCGCACGCGACCAGATGCCCATCGGGCTCGCTGCCGCGCTCACCGGGCTCTACCCGATCGTCACCATGCTGCTCGCGCGGTTCGTGCTCGGCGAGCACCTGCCTCGGCTCGGGCAGATCGGGGTGGCTCTCGCCCTGCTCGGGATCGTGCTCATCTCGGTGGGCGGCTGAATTCCTCCCGACACGGCGCCGCCAGGCGCCAGTCGCCCCGGCAGTAAGCCGCTGGTAAGCCGCCGGTAACCATCGATCCGGTCGAATGGGGCGGCGCTCGCGCGGCGGCAGAGGGTCGCCGCGGCGCCACGTTCGAGGGTTCCTCCCATGCTGTCGCGCCGTCTCCGCCATCCCCTCCTCTGGTCGCCCGTCGCGGCCACGCTGCTCCAGCTGATCCTGGCCACGGCCGTGGCCGCGGTGACCGGGGGCGGCGACTTCCCCCTGCGCCGGTAGGCGTCGGGGGCGGCTATCATGGCGGCCCGCCCCTCGATCGCCTCCGAGCCATGAGCAGCGCATGACCTGGGACCGCGTCGCCGTCGTCGAACGCCAGCTGGACACGTTTCTCGCCTCCGCCGAACCGGCGCCGAGGCGGCTCGCGCCGGACGAGCCGATCGCTGCGGGCGCCGGCCTGACGGCCGCCATCGCTCGGGCACTGCTCGAAGACCAGCTCGTCTCGCGTCAGCTGGACGTGGCCGCGCGCGAGCTGAAGAAGACGGACCGCAGCTTCTACACCATCAGCTCCGCCGGTCACGAGAACAACGCGGTCGTCGGCGCGCGGCTGCGCGTGGACGATCCGGCGTTCCTGCACTATCGGTCCGGCGGGTTCGTCATGGCCCGTGCCCGGCAGCTCGCGGGCAGCACGCCGGCGTTCGACACGCTGCTCGGCGTGGTGGCGTCCAGCGACGATCCCATCGCGCAGGGGCGGCACAAGGTGTGGGGCAGTCGCGCCATGTGGATCCCGCCGCAGACGTCGACCATCGCCAGCCACCTGCCCAAGGCCATGGGCCTGGCCTTCAGCCTGGCCCGTGCCAAGCGGCTGGGCGTGGCCAGCGGCCTGCCGGCGGACGCCATCGTGGCCTGCACCTTCGGCGACGCCAGCGCCAACCACGCGACGGCCCAGGCCGGCATCAACACGGCGCGCTACGCGGTGCGCCTGGGCCTGCCGATGCCGATCCTGTTCGTCTGCGAGGACAACGACACCGGCATCAGCGTGCCGACGCCATCGGGCTGGATCGCCGGCTCCTTCGGCAACCTCCCGCACCTGCGCTACGTGCTGGCCGAGGGCGAGCTCGACCAGGTCTGGGACGCCGTCGGCGAGGCGGTTCAGCACGTCCGGACCACCCGCCAGCCGGCGTTCCTCCACCTGCGCACCGTTCGGCTGTGGGGCCACGCGGGCAGCGACGCCGAGCACGGCTACCGAGCGCTGGCGGAGATCGCCGAGGTCGAGTCGCGCGACCCGCTGCTGCGCAATGCGCGGCGCCTCATCGAGACCGGGGCCGCGACGCCGGATGAGCTGATCGAGCTCGTGCGGGACACGCGCCAGCGCATCGGCTCGCTCGCCGAGGAGGCGGCACGCCGGCCGCGACTGCAGACGACGGACGAGGTGGTCGCGCCCATGGCGCCGTCGCACCCCGAGCGCGTCCGGGCCAACGCCACCGCCACCGTGATCGACGACGACACGCGGCGCCGGTCCTTCGGCGGCACGCTGCCCGAGGACGCCACCCTGCCGCAGGCGCGGACCCTGGCCGGCTGTATCAACGCCGCGCTGGCCGACGAGCTGCTGCGCCGTCCCGAGCTGCTGCTGTTCGGCGAGGACGTCGGTCGCAAGGGCGGCGTGTACCACCTGACCAGCGGACTCCAGAAGCGGTTCGGCCCGGCGCGCGTCTTCGACACGCTGCTGGACGAGACCAGCATCCTGGGCATCGCCCAGGGCGCGGCGCACATCGGGCTGCTCCCCGTCCCGGAGATCCAGTACCTGGCCTACATCCACAACGCGCTGGACCAGCTGCGCGGGGAGGCGGCCTCGCTCCAGTTCTTCAGCTCGGGCCAGTTCCGCAACCCCATGGTCGTGCGCGTGGCCGGGCTGGCCTACCAGAAGGGCTTCGGCGGGCACTTCCACAACGACAACAGCATCGGCGCGCTGCGCGACATCCCGGGCCTGGTGCTGGCCGTGCCATCGCGTGGGGATGACGCGGCCCGCATGCTGCGCGGCGCCATCGCCATGGCCGCCGAGGACGGGCGGGTGGTCGTCTTCCTGGAGCCGATCGCCCTCTACCACGAGAAGGACCTCTACACCGATGGCGACGGGGGCTGGCTGGTCGACTACCCGGCGCCACCATCCGCGCTGCTGCCCGGCGAGGTGGGCCTGTACGGCGCCACCGAGAGCGACGCCGACCTGCTGATCGTCACCTACGCCAATGGCGTCCGCCTCAGCCTGCAGGCGGCGCGCCGCCTGGAGGAGGACCACCAGCTGCGCGCGCGCGTCATGGACCTTCGCTGGCTCAACCCCCTGCCCCTGGACGCCGTCCGCGCGCATGCCGCCGAGGTCGGCAACGTGCTCGTCGTGGACGAGGCGCGCGCCACCGGCGGCGGCATCGCCGATGCGGTGGTCGCGGACCTCGCCGAGCGTCGGGTGGGCCGTCGCCTCGCATCGGTGCGGGCGGTCGACTCCTTCGTGCCGCTGGGGCCGGCCACGTCGGCGGTGCTGGTCGGCGTCGATCAGATCGTCGCGTCCGGCGTTGCGGCCGTCGGCCGTCGCCGCTCCGCGCAGGCGGCTCGCGCATGACCCGCGCGCTCGTCGCCTTCCCCGGCCGGGGCGCGTACACGCCGAGCTCGCTGGGGTCCCTGGTGCCGGAGCACCCGTGGGTGATGCGAGCCGACGACCTCCGTCGCGAGGCCGGCCGTCCGGCCCTCTCCGAGCTCGATGGCGCGGGAAGCTTCGACCCGGCCGTCCACCTGCGGCCGACCAACGCGTGGCCGCTGATCTTCCTCGCCGGCCTGCTGGACGCCGAGCGCATCGCGGACGACCACGAGGTGGTCGCCGTGGTCGCCAGCTCCACCGGCTGGTACACCGCCCTGGCCGCGGCCGGCGCGCTGCCGTTCGACGACGCGTTGCAGCTCGTGGGCGCCATGGCGGCGGCGGCGGAGACGCCGCTGCCGGACGGCACACGCCCCGCGGACCTCATCTACCCCCTGGCCGATGCGGCCTGGATGCCGGATCCCGAGCTCCGCCGGCACATCGACGAAGCGGTGACCACGTCCGATGGCGAGCTCGAGCTGGCCCTGGATCTCGGCGCCTTCGCGGTCCTCTCCGGGACGAGCGAGGCCGTCGAGGGCGCCGCCGGCAAGCTGCCCCCGGTCGACCTCGCCGATCGCGCCTACCCGCTCCGGCTTGGCGGCGGGGATGCCTGGCACACGAGCCTGCGCACCGCGGCCGTCGCCGACGCCATCGCCGCGCTGCCCGACCTGGCGTGGCAGCGGCCCAACGTCGCGATCGTCGACGGACACGGCCGTCGCCACACCCCCTTCTCCAGCGTCCCGGCGGCCATCGCCGAGCACACCCTGCGCGAGCAGCCGGTGACCACGTACGACTTCGCGACCTCGCTCCGCGTCGCGCTGCGCGAGTACGCGCCCGACGTGATCCTGCTGCCGGGGCCCGGCAGCTCCCTGGGCGCCGCCTGCGCCCAGCTGGTGGTGCGCGAGGGGTACCGCGGCGTCCGCAGTCGGGCGGACCTCGAGGCCGCCCAGCGCAGCGCCAACCCGATCCTGCTCTCCATGCGGCGATGATCGAGGCGTCGCTCGCGCTCGGCCGCCCGCTCGACCTGGTGACCACCCTCGCCCCGCTGCGCCACGGCGCCGGGGACGGCACCATCCGGCTCGGCACCGAGGAGGCATGGCTGGCATGGAGGGAGGCCGGCGGCCCGACGGCGGTCCGACTGCGCCGCACCGATGCGCGCACCCTGCGCGCGACGGCGTGGGGCGACGGCGCCGATGCCGGCCTGGCGCGTGTGCCCGCCCTCATCGGCGAAGAGGACGAGCCTGAGGCGCTGGTGGCACGCCACCCGATCGTGCGAGAGCTCCAGCGCCGCCACCCCGGGCTTCGACTCCCCCGCACCGGACGCGTCTTCGACGCGCTGGTGCCGAGCATCCTCGAGCAGAAGGTGACCGGCACGGAAGCATTCCGGGCCTACGCGGCGCTCCAGCGGCGGCATGCCGAGCCGGCTCCGGGACCGATGCGCCAGCTGCGCCTCCCCCTGACTGCCGACCTCCTGGCGGGGCTCCCGTACCACGCGTTCCACCCGCTGGGCGTCGAGCGCCGCCGGGCCGATGTCATCCGCCGCGCGGCCCGCCGAGCCGCCTGGCTCGACGCGTCAGCCGACGCCGCGGAGGCGGCCCGACGCCTGCGATCGCTCCCCGGCATCGGCCCGTGGACGACGGCCGAGGTCCTGCGCTCCGCCTTCGGCGACCCCGATGCGGTGAGCGTCGGCGACTTTCACATCCCGCACGGCGTCGCCTGGGCCCTGGCCGGCGAGCCGCGCGGATCGGACGCCCGCATGCTGGAGCTGCTGGAGCCCTACCGCGGGCAACGCGGTCGGGTGCAGCGCCTGCTCGAGGTCGGCCGCATCACGGCCCCCCGCTACGGCCCGCGGCTCGCTCCGCGGTCCATCGCGGCCATCTGACACCGATGCGAGTCGCGCTCGCCACGGTCGGGACCACCGGCGACGTCCGCCCCTTCGTCCTCTTGGCCCGTGAACTGGTCGGTCGCGGGCACGAGGTGACCGCCATGACCTGGCCGGTCCACGCCACCGCGTTCGACCTGCCCGGCGTGCGCGTCGAGGCCGCCGGGCCCCATGCCGATCCCGAGCGCATCGCCGCGGTCGCGGCCGACGCCGCCAGGCGCGGGCCGATGGAGCAGGTGGCCGTCCTGCGGGACTTCCACCTGGCCGACGGCGAGGCCCACGAGCGGCGGCTGCGCGAGCTGCTGCCCGGTCACGACCTCGTGGTGCTGCACGGGATCCACGCGCTGGCGCACGCCGCCGCACTGGACGCGAAGCTGCCGTGGGTGACCGCCGTCTTCGACCCCGTCCTGCTGCCGACGGCATCCGCGCCGCCACCCGGCATGCCGAACCTCGGTCCGCTGAACCGCGCGCTGTGGGCGATGCTCGACCGGGCGCTGGCCGGGACGGCGAAGCCGCTGGACGGGGTCCTCGAACGTGCCGGCAGCCGTCAGCGCGCTCTGCCGCTCTTCCGCGCTCGATCGCCGCGGCTCCACCTGGTCGGCTGCTCGCCGGCGATCATGCGCGTCCCCTCCGACCTCCCGCCCGGCACCCAAGTGACGGGCGCCTGGCTCGACCACGAGCCCGCATCTTCACTGCCGGATCCCGTCGAGGCGTTCGTGCGGGACGGCGCCCCACCGATCGTCGTCACCTTCGGCTCCATGCAGGGCGTCGAGGGCGACGTCCTCGACAGAGCCATCGACGGCATGCTCGAGTCCGGGCGTCGGGTCATCGTGCAGGGCAGGACCGGCGTGACGTCGCCGGGCCTGCTGCGCATCGGATCCATCGACCATCGATCCCTGTTCCCCCGCGCGGCCCTGGTGGTGCACCACGGCGGTGCCGGAACGACGAATGCGGCCTGCGCTGCCGGCGTGCCATCGGTCGTGGTGCCGCACGTCGGCGACCAGCGCTACTGGGCGGCTCGGCTGTACCGGCTCGGCGTCGCGCCCCGGCCACAGTTGGTGGCGAAGCTGACGGCGGATGGGCTCGCCTCGGCGGCCCTGGCCGCCGCATCGGACCACGCCATGCGCCAGCGCGCGCACGAACTGGGCGAGCAAGTCCGCCTGGAGGATGGCGTCCGGGGTGCGGCCGACGCCATCGAGACGGTCGCCTCCACCGGCTGACGCTGGCGTCCCCGGCAGGATTCGAACCTGCGACCGGCGGTTTAGAAGACCGCTGCTCTGTCCACTGAGCTACGGGGACGGCGGTCCAAGCATAGCGTCAGGTCCGCGGCCTCCGACGCGGTGAGCAGGGCGCGGATCACGGCCAGCCGGCGTGCGGAACCTCGACGCGAGCCGTGAGGATCTGCCCCGTCGCGGCGGCGATGAGCTCGCCCATCCGATCCGGCCCGAACCACTTGGCCGCCACCATGAACAGCGTCCGCCCATCGTCACCGCCGAGCATGCACGCGTAGCAGGGCCGGTCGAGCTCGATGCGCTCGAGCACCTCCCCGCCCCGGGCGACCCGCTGCACGACTCCCCGATCACCCGGCTGCACGTCGCTCGTCCAGACCGCTCCCTCGGCGTCCAGGCAGATCCCGTCACCGGTCACGTCCGCCCACACGCGGCGATTCGACAGAGCGCCATCTGCACCGATGTCGAAGGCGGTCAGGCGTCGGGCGAACGACTCCGCCACGATCAGCGTTGCGTTGTCGGGCGTGACGACCATGCCGTTCGGGAAGGCGAGGCCGTCGGCCACCTGGCGCACGGCGCCGTCCGGCGTGATCAGCGCGATCCTGCCGGGCGCCTCACCCCGCGCCATGACCCCGCCGAAGTCGGTGAAGTCGAAGTTGATGGAGTTGACGTAGACGTTTCCGCGGCCGTCCACGGTCAGCTCGCTGGACCCGTACGGAAGCACGTCGCCGGTGTCGGCGTGTGGAACGCGCGACCCATCGGCCTCCACGCGCAGCAGCTGCGGCCCGGTGACGAGCATCCGACCATCGGGCAGCCAGCCGACCGCCCACCCGGCGCCGCCGCCGCCGGGCCCGATCACCTCACGGCGACCGATGAGATCGACCGCGAGGATCTCATCGGTGCCCCAGCTCGAGAACCAGAGGCGACCATCGTGCCAGCGCGGTGACTCGCCCATCCCGAACCCCTCGAGCAGGACCCGCGGCGTCTCGTTCATCGATGCTCCTTCGCTGGTTGGCTTCACTCCTTCGACCGATCCGGCCCGCCGAACTCATCGCCGGCTGCAACCGCGAGTGGCCGAGCCGCTAGACTTGGGCACCGATGGCTGACGAACCGATCATCACCAAGGTCCAGCTGCAGCGCACGCAGATGGACGTCGACCGCGAGCTGCTGCGCGACGAGGACCTGCTCAACGAGGAGCACCTCCGGCGCATGGACCAGGTGCTCCTGCGCCGCAACCTCGATCACGCCCGGATGTTCAGCCGCAAGCTCAGCCTGGAGCTCCAGCAGTACGTCCACCTCTACACGCCCGAGGCGAACGAGCTGCGGCGCCGGATCACCAAGTACATGGTGATGGAGCGGATGATCGAGCGGGAGATGGCGCGCCGCCACACCTACTGATCCCGCACGCGCCATCCGCCTCGCCGCGAACCGGTACATGAAGAACGCCCCGGTCCTCCGAGCTGGACCGGGGCGATGGTGATGGCGATCCGGCGGACCGGCTCAGGCGAGCGCCGGCCGCGCCTCCAGTCGTGCGGTCGTGGCCCCGCGGTGGCCGTCCGTCTCGCGCTCCTCGGCCATCCCGGCCAGCACGGCGCGGCTCCAGTTGGCGAGCCGCGGCATCTCGAGCAGCGAGAAGGTGAGGCCGCGCTCCGCCAGCGCGCCGTGATCCCAGCCCCGGTACTCCCGGCGCGCGGCAACCGCGCACATCTCGTCGTACAGCTCGGGCCAGGTCGCTCCACGGCGACGGTGGCAGAAGCGGATGAAGCCGGCAACGTCGGCGGGCGGCTGCTCGCCGGGGGCTGCGGACTTCGCGGTGGCGTCGGGCACCGGCGACCGCTGGGTCATTCGATGGCTCCCTCCAGGAGGTTCGGACACGTGGATTGGATGATGACGGTGGCTCATGCGCCGGTCGACAGGATGCATGACCGGCCGGGATCGTAGGCCTCCGTTCGCCGCCACCGAAACCGGTTCATCCACCAAGTTGTCCACATTCTCTGCACACCACGCTCGGCGGCCTCAGATCGTCGCGTCGAACCGCCCGAGGCGGAACAGACCGATGTCGTGGCCGGTCTCGTCGTGCATCGTCAGATCGGCCAGGATCTCGCCGACGACGCTGCAGAACTTGTAGCCGTGGCCGCTGAAGCCGGCCGCGACGGCGACCTGCGGCGCATCGGGCAGGCGGTCGATGATGAAGTGCTCGTCGGGTGAGTTGGTGAAGATGCAGGCCTTGAGCATGACGGTGGGTCCGGCGCCGTCCGGGAAGTAGCGCTCGGCGAAGGCGCGCAGCGCCGCCTCGTCGTCGGGACGGGCGGTGCGGTCCGGGGCATCGGGGTCGATCGGCTCCCGGAAGTGGTGGTACCAGCCGAACTTGAAGCCCGGGACATCGTGCACCGGGAAGCCGTAGTAACTGCCCTCGGGCACGTCCAGGATGAACACCGGGAACCGATCCGGGGTGAACAGCTCGGGCCGCATCGGCTGCAGCCAGGCGAGCACCTGGCGCTCCGGCACGGCCAGGCGCGCCAGCCGCGGCACCAGGCGTGACGCCCAGGGACCGGCGGCGATGACCAGACGATCCGCCTCGTAGCGGCCGCGCTCGGTCTCGACCGAGACGCCACCCCCATCGGTGGTCCCCCACTGCACCACCGGCTCGCGGAAGCGGAGGTCGGCGCCGCGGCGCAACGCACCGTTGACGTGGGCCAGGATGGTGCGCTCGGCCAGCAGGAAGCCGCCGTCCGGCTGCCAGACGACCCGCAGCTCGTCGTCGAAGCCGGCGTAGGCCGGGTAGCGGCGGCGCACCTCCGCGCCGTCGAGCACCTCGTGGTCGATGCCGTGCAGCTCGGCCGCCTCCAGCGCCCCGCGGAACATCGGGCCGTCGGCCGGACCGCCCTCCACGCTGCCGGTCGTGACCAGCAGGTGCTCGTTGGCATCGGCCTCCAGGTCGTGCCAGAGGTCGTACGCGCGTCGGAGCAGTGGCACGTACGACGGATCCTCGTGGTACGCAAGCCGGATGATGCGGGTCAGGCCGTGCGACGAGCCACGGTCGTGGAGCAGGTCGTACTGCTCGAGGCCGAGGACGCGCTGGCCGCGGCGGGCGAGGTGGAAGGCGGCGGCGCTTCCCATCCCGCCCAGCCCGATGACGATGACGTCGTAGCGTTCCCGCACGCCGAGAGTCTAGGGAATGGATGGTGCCGCATGCGGGATTCGAACCCGCGATCTCCGCCTTGAGAGGGCGGTGTCCTGGGCCTCTAGACGAATGCGGCACGACCGCCAGCCCCATGGTAGCCAGAATCCCTCGAAGGGTCCTCTTCCCGGTCCGCGCGCGGCATCATGAGGCCGTGGACGAGGAGCCGATGACCGGCAACACGGTGTGGACCGTTGGCCACGGGACGCGAGGCATCGAGGACTTCGTGGCCATCCTTCACGACGCCGGCGTGGACCTGGTCGTCGACGTGCGGCGCTTCCCCGGCTCGCGCCGCAGCCCGCAGTTCGCCCGCGACGCGCTGGCCGACGCGCTGGCCGCGTCGGGGATCGAGTACCTGTGGCTCGGCGAGGAGCTCGGTGGCCGCCGACGCGGCAGCGGCGGCCCGAGCCGCTGGCGCAACGCCGCCTTCGCGGCCTACGAGGAGTACATGGCGTCCGATGCCTTTCGCGCCGGCCTGGCGCGCGTCGAGGCGGCGGCCATATCCGGACGTCGCGCGGTCCTCCTCTGCGCCGAGACCGTGTGGTGGCGGTGCCATCGGCGGCTCATCGCCGATGCCCTCGTGCGCGACGGGTTCGCCGTCGTGCACCTGCTGGGCGAAGGCCGCTCGCAGCCGCATCCGGCGACCGAGCGAGCGGCCCCGAACCTCAGTCGGTGACCTCGAACGGGCTGCGCATGCCCATCTGGTAGTGCGCCTCGTCCTCGTCCTCGGAGTAGACGTTGCACACCAGGACGTACG
>DASSOH010000034.1:0-6442 GCA_035700865.1 Candidatus Limnocylindria bacterium
CGGATGCTCACCTCGCTCGGCCACGAGTCCACGGCGCTCGGCGTGGCGAGGATGTACCTCGGCGTGATCGATCGGTTCGTCCTGGACGAGGCGGACGCGGCGCTTGCGCCGGAGGTCCAGGCGTTGGGCATGGAAGCCGTCGTGGCGCCGACGGTCATGCGGTCCGACGACGATCGCGCCGCCCTGGCGCGTCGGCTTCTCGGCGGCTGATCCGCCGAGCCACCCGATCGCCTATCCTGCCGGGGTGACCCTCCGGATCATCGTGCCGCACCGCGGGCTCGAGGCGGCGAAGACCCGGCTGGCCCCGAGCCTCGATCCCGCCGGCCGGATCATGCTCGCCAGCCAGCTGCTGCAGCGCGTGCTGCGCGTCTCCTGCGAGGTGACCCAGGACGTCGTCGTCATCTCGCCGTCGCGCCCGCTGCGCGAGATCGTCGAGGCCTCCGGCGCCAACCTGGAGGTGCAGCGTGGGATGGGCCTCAACGAGGGACTGGACCAGGCGCGCAGCCAGGCGCTGCTGGACGGCATCACGACCCTGGTCGTGCTTCACGGCGACCTTCCGAACCTCCGCCCCGAGGACGTCCAGGTGCTGATGGCGGCGCTGCCGTCCGGCGACACGCCCGGCGTCGCGATCGCGCCGGACCGCGCCGGGACGGGCACGAACGGGTTGGTCCTGCGGCCGCCAGGGGTCATCCGCTTCCGGTTCGGGAAGGGAAGCTTCGCGCTCCACGCGGCGGAGGCCGAGCGCGCCGGCGTTCCGCTCACGGCGGTGAACCGATCCGGGCTCGCCTTCGACCTCGACACGCCGGAAGACCTGGCGCGCTGGCTCAAGCTCGGGGACGCGGCGTGAGCGGTCGCCTCGAGCTCATCGCGCTCGACGGCATCCCCGAGATCCAGCCCGGCGACGACCTCGTCGCCGCCATCGGTGATGCCGTCGACGCCTCCGGCGTCGGCCTGACCGATGACGACGTGCTGGTCGTCACCCAGAAGATCGTCTCCAAGGCCGAGGGGCGGCTGGTCGACCTGGCGACGGTCGAGCCATCGCCGTTCGCCCGCGACTGGGCGGAGCGGTGGGAGAAGGACCCCCGCCAGGTGGAGCTGGTCCTGCGCGAGTCGGCGTCCATCGTCCGGATGGGTCCCGGCGGGCTGATCATCAGCCGCACCCGCCATGGCCTGGTCTGCGCCAACGCCGGGGTCGACGTCTCGAACGTCGGCGGGGGAGAGGTGGCCTCGCTGCTGCCCCTGGACCCGGACGCCTCCGCACGCGCGCTGCGCGACGGCCTGTCGGCGCGCTTCGGCGCCGCGCCCGCGGTGGTGATCAGCGACTCGTTCGGGCGGCCGTGGCGAAACGGCATCGTCAACGTGGCCATCGGCGTGGCCGGGCTGGAGGCCGTCCGCGACATGCGCGGCGAGCCCGATGCCGCCGGCCGGCCCATGCGCGCCACGATCATCGCGGTCGCGGACGAGCTGGCATCGGCCGCCGACCTGGCCGGCGGGAAGGTGGAGCAGCGGCCGGTCGTGATCGTGCGCGGAGCGGCCTGGCGCCGGTCGGAGGCCGGCGCATCGGTGCTGGTCATGGAGCCGGAGCGCGACCTCTTCCCCTGACCGCCGCGATCCGGCAGGTCGCTTGCATGGCCTGACCGATGCCCGCCGAGCGGGCAACCATGGAACAGCAACGCATCCTCGATCGATATCGGCTGCTCGAGCGCCTGGCCGTCGGTGGCAGCGCGGAGGTCTGGCGTGCCCATGACGAGCAGCTGGATCGGGCGGTTGCCGTCAAGCGGCTGCATCCACACCTGTTGCCGGATGCCGCATCGCGCCGCCGGCTCCGCGCCGAGGCACGCGCCGCCGCCAGCCTGTCCCACCCCGGGATCGTGGCGGTGTACGACGTCGACACCGAGGGCGAGGCGCCGGCGCTGGTCATGGAGCTGGTCGACGGCGAGTCGCTGAGCGCCCGCGTTGCGCGCGACGGCCCGCTGTCCGGGCGCGACGCCGCGGCCATCACCGCCGACGTGGCCGACGCCCTCTTCCACGCGCATCAGCGCGGCGTGGTGCATCGCGACGTGAAGCCGGGGAACGTGCTGCTGTCGCGGGACGGTCGTGCGCGGCTGGTGGACTTCGGGATCGCGCACAGCCTGGCCGAATCGGCCGAGCGGCTGACCCTGACCGGCACGGTGATGGGCACGCTGAGCGCGATGGCCCCGGAGCAGCTGGCCGATGGACCGATCACGCCCCGCACGGACCTCTACGGCCTGGGGGTCGTCCTCCACGAGGCGCTGACCGGCCGTCCGCCGTACGCCGCTTCGTCGCCCGTGGCCCTGGCGGACGCGCAGCGTGCCGGGCCACCGTCGCTGCCCGATGTGGATCCGGCGCTGGCCGCGGTCGTGACCGCGTGTCTCGCGTACGACCCGGCGGAGCGGCCGCTGCACGCCGGCGCCGTGGCCGACGCGTTGCGGGCGTGGCTGGACGGCGACGCCCGGCCGGCGCTGCGGATGCTGCCCCCGCCAGCCGCCGATCCCGAGGCGGTCACGCGACCGGTGCCGCGACCCCCCGTGGTGGCGCCCGTCGCGCATCCTCGCCCCGTCCGCTCGCCGCGGCGCGCGACCGCCCGTCGCGGCCTGCTCCTCCCGATCGTCGCCGCGCTGGCCGCCCTCGTGCTGGTCGGTGCCGTCGCGGCCGGGCTGCTCCCATCATCCGAGGCCGCGGAGGTGCCAGCCTCGGCGTCCCCCATGGCCACGGCGCCGCCCGCCTGGATCGAGGAGCTCGCCGCGAGCATCGGTGCCGCGTGCGGCCCGGAGGCCGCCGACGCGAGCCGCGACGCGATGCTCGCCATGACCGAGGAAGAGGCGCGTGCCTACGCCGACGACCAGATCGCCGCGTGCACCGATGCCGGAACTGGCGGCGGCAAGCCGCAGAAGCCGCCGAAGGGCGACAAGCCCGGGAAGGGAAACGGACGGGGCGGCGGCTAGTTCGGCGTCAGGAAGAGCGCGACGATCTCGCCGTTCTCGACGCGGAAGTTCGCCTCCACGTTCATGGGCGCGACGCCCGGCCGCATGATCGTGACATCGGCGATGGTGCTGGCGCCCATGTTGCGGCTGTCGTTCAGGAACATCCGGAAGCCGTTCCCGGCCCGGACGAACCAGCCGCCGACCTTGTCGCGGCCCCGCAGGTTGGTGCGCTCGTCGCTGCCCGGCATGCTGATGCCCAGCACGGCGTTCTCGGCCAGCAGCTCCACCGCCTTTTCGCGGCGGTCGTCATTGATCAGCTCGACGAACAGGTCGACGGTCTCGGTGGCTCCCATGTGGCCGTCAGTCTAGCGCCCTAGACTGCGCCGATGGATCGGCTGCGGATCGGGCTCATCGGGTGGGGGACCGTCGGCGCCGCGCTCGGGGAGCTGGTGCAGCGCGGGCCGCTGCCCCTGACGCTCGTCAGCGTGGCCGTGCGTGACGCGACGAAGGCCCGCGACCGGGGACTTCCGGACGGTGTGCCACTGGCAACGCCGGAGGATGCGCTGGACGCGGACATCGTGGTCGAGCTGGCCGGTGGCCTCGAGGGTCCGCGCCAGTGGGCGCGCGCGACGCTGGATCGGGGCATGCCCTACGTCACCGCCAACAAGGCGCTGCTGGCGACGCACGGCGCGGAGCTGGCGGAGCTGGCGGAGCGGCGCGCGGCGGCGCTCCTGGGCAGCGCATCGGTTGGTGGCGGCACGCCGATGATCGAGATGGTCCAGCACCTGTCGGCCACGGGGGAGATCGAGCGCATCCGCGGTGTCGTGAACGCCACGACCACCTACATCCTGTCCGCCATGGGCGAGGGCCGCACCTACGCCGATGCGCTGCGCGAGGCCCAGGAGGCGGGTTACGCCGAGGCCGATCCGAGCTTCGACGTCGACGGCCGCGACGCGGCGCAGAAGCTGGCCATCCTTGCCTCGGTGGCCTGGGGACGCTGGCGTCCGGAGTCCGACGTCGAGACCGCCGGCATTCGCGACCTGGCGGTGGCGGCCGGCGAGACGGTTCGGCTGGTCGCCGAGGCGACCCCCGACCTGCGTCGCGTGGCGCCGACGCCGGTCGATGCGGACGACCCGGTGGCCCGAGCCACCGGCGTCGAGAGCGTCCTGGAGGTCACCGTCCGCGACGCGGGCGTCTTCCGCGTCTCGGGGCCCGGGGCGGGCGGTCGGGCCACGGCCGGCGCGGTGTACGGCGACCTCGCGCGCCTGGTGGCCGGGGAGCGCCCGATCCTCTTCTCCGCTATGGTCGGCCGATGAGCGACTCGTCCTGGCCGATCGTCGGTGTCGCGGGTGCCCGCGGCGTCGTCGGCGGCGTCTTCTGCTCCATCCTGGCCGACGCCGGCCTGCCCGCCGAGAACCTGCGCCCCTTCGGCAGCGGCGACGGGAAAACCCTCGAGTACCGCGGCGCATCGGTGCCGGTGACCGTGCTCGATGACGAGTCCGCCCGTGAGCTGGACGTGCTCTTCCTGGCCGTCGACGGTCCGCAGAGCCGGGAGATCATGGCCGGGCCGGGCGCGTCGGTTCCGCTGGTGGTGGACAACTCGAGCGCCTTCCGCCTGGCCGATGAGGTCCCGCTCGTCGTCCCGGAGGCCAACGCGCACGCCGCGCGGGAGCGCCACGGCAACCTGATCGCCAACCCGAACTGCACCACCGCCGCGGCGGTGGTGGCCCTGGCGCCCATCCGCGACGCGGCGGGACTCGCGTCGGTGGATCTCGCCTCCTACCAGGCGGTCAGCGGGGCGGGCCGCAAGGGCCTCGACGCCTTCGAGGCGGAGCGAGGCACCGAGCACCGGGAACGCGCCGAGGAGTCGCCGTTCCACGGTCGCATCGCCGACAGCGTGGTGCCGCAGATCGACGTGCTGGACGAGACGGGCTGGACCGGCGAGGAGAAGAAGATCCACGCCGAGCTGCGCAAGATCCTCGAGATGCCGGAGCTGGACGTGGCGGCGACGACCGTGCGCGTGCCGGTGCACACCGGCCACTCGGTCGCGCTCCACATCCGCACCGAGCGCGACACGACCGTCGACGAGCTGGAGTCCGCATTGCGGGCGGCACCCGGCCTCGAGTACCGGCCGGCGGACGGCTCGGAGCGTCACCCGATGCCCCTGGACGTCGAGGGCCGCGATCCCGTGCTCGTCGGCCGCCTCCGCGCCATTCCCGGCCGGCCCCGTGGCTTCGCCCTCTGTTGAGTAGCGACAACCTGCGCAAGGGCGCGGCGCTGAACGCCATCCAGAGCGCCGTGGCCGCGGATCCGGACCGGTTCGGAAGGCTGCTCCCGGCCGCGCGGTGACGGGGCCGTCGGGGATCGGCTTCATCGGCTTCCGGACCGATCGGTTCGACGGCATGGTCGCGCTGTTCCGCGACCGTCTCGGCCTCCAGGTCCTTCGCGAGGCCCCGGGCGCCACCTGGTTCCGGCTCGGAACCGATGCCGAGCTCCACGTCTACGCCGACAGCGACCCCGAC
Source organism: Candidatus Limnocylindria bacterium (assembly GCA_035700865.1). Taxonomy (GTDB): domain Bacteria; phylum Chloroflexota; class Limnocylindria; order QHBO01; family QHBO01; genus JACDBZ01. The sequence continues at coordinate 5,468 of DASSOH010000034.1, forward strand.
CACGCCTTCTTCACGACGGGCCCGGTGGTCGGCCTGCGCGTCGAGGACGTGGAGGGCATGCGCGCCCGGCTGGAGGCCGATGGCCTCGAGATGCTGACCGAGATCGAGCGCACCGAGACGGCCGCCTGGTGCCACTTCCGCGCGCCGGATGGCACCGTGCTGGAGATCATCGGCCCCGCATAGCAGCGAGCCGGGCCGGCGATCGCGGAGAGACACTCGGCACTGCGGCTTCGGGTACTCCGGCACCGTGATCGCTCACGCGCGAGTGACACATTCTCCGGTGAGATGGCGGCGGCCACCGGTGAGCGCGAGAACAACGTGAGCAACCACCTCGCCAAGCTCCGTGCGGCTGGCCTCGTGCGCGCCAGCCTCCGGGAACTCCTGGCATGACGTCACCGATCCGGATCATTCGGCGCCGGCCGACCTCCAGCCCGGTCCACCTGCTGGACGTCAGCGTCGCGCGAGGCGACCGCACGAGAGCGCACGGTGCGCTCTGGGACGGCGTTCTCAACGCGTCGCCGGAGGACACCACCGACGGACCGAGTCCGGTTGAGGCGTTGCTCGCCGCCGTGGCCGCGTGCTTCGTGCGCAATCTGCGCTGGGTGGCCGATGGATCGCACGTCGAGCTCGAGCGCATCGAGCTGCACCTCGCGGCTGGGCGGAATGACGAACCGCCGGCCATCGTCGCCGTCCATGTCGATGTCGACCTCACGACGACGGCATCCGGCAAGCGGGTCGCCGCCATGGTCGAGCGCACGCTGAGGACCGGGACGATCACGCGCACGGTTGCCCGTGCAGCTCGGTTCTCGGTGCGCCTCCGCGTCAACGGCGAGAAGTGGCCGGTCGACGTGGAGAGCGCTATCGTCGGACGATGATCGACGAGCGACACGAGCTCCTGAAGACGCTGCGATCCACGCCCCTCGTGGTCGAGCGGCTGCTCCGCGGCCTCCGTGATGACGAGGTGCGCGAACGACC
>DASSOH010000035.1:0-4878 GCA_035700865.1 Candidatus Limnocylindria bacterium
GACGAAGCCGCGCTTCTCGTCGGTCTCGTAGAACTCCAGCGATTCGATCAGGTCGCCGAACTGACCCTGCCAGCTCATGAGCGGGTCCTCGAACAAGCCGGCGACGTTCGCGAAGGGATGCATCATCAACCGCTTGCCGACCAGCCCGGACGAGTTCGCGAGGCCGTCGGGATGTGACGGCGACGCGGAGAGCAACAACAAGCGCGGCGTCCCGATCGCGTTCGCCGCGACGACCACGACCCGTGCCGGCTGGAAGTGCTCATTGCCCTCGCGGTCGATCCAGGTCGCACCCGTCGCGAGGCCCTTCGCGTCGGTCTCGATCCTGCGGACGCGGGCGCCAGTGATGAGCGTCGCGCCCCGGGCGATCGCCTTCGGCCAGTGGGTCAGGTCCGTCGACGCCTTGGCGCCCTCGTTGCAGCCCGACTGGCACGTGCTGCGCTGGACGCACGGCCGACGGCCGTCGTACGCGACCGAGTTGATCGAGTTGAACTCGGGCCACCAGTGCCAGCCGAGGCGGGTGTGGGCGCGGGCAACCTTCATGCCGGCCGCGCCGATCGGCAGCGGCGGCATCGGCGGGTCCTCGGAGTCCGGCGGATAGGCCGGGTCGCCCGCCAGGCCGGAGACGCCGAAGTCGCGATCGGTCTGCCGGAAGTAGGGGAGGAGCTCGTCGTAGGTGAGCGGCCAGTCGTCGGCGACCCCGTCCAGCGATCGCACCCGGAAGTCCGACGGCAGCATCCGGGGCCACGCCCCGGCGAAGATCAGCATGGATCCGCCGACACCGTTGAACATGAGCGGCGAGACCGGAGAGTCCTCGACGATGGGGTAGTCCTCCGGCAGGCCACGGATGTTCGGGCTGGTCGCCCACTCCTTCCGGGCCGACAGCTCCCAGTCGAGGCGGATCCCGGGATACGCACCCTTGTCGCGCCAGTCGCCCTGCTCGAGACAGACGACGCTGAAGCCCGCTTCGGCCAGGCGCTTGGCGACGACGCCGCCCGACGCGCCCGCGCCGACGATGAGGACATCTGCTGGTTCGACGGCCAACGATCACTCCTTTCGGATTCGCCGCAACCCGGTGGTCATCGCCCTCTCCGACGCCGTTCCGGTCGCTCGCTGGACCTTACAGTAAACGTTCTCTATGGCGCGCAGAAGGGCCGCCAACCGATGCGTCAGGCGGACGCAGCGTCCAGCTCGTCGGGGCCGATGAGGACGCGCGGCAGCCGGGCGCCGAGCGTGGCCATCACCTCGTTGGGGATCGTCCCGCGCAGGGCGGCGACCTCGCTGGCGCCGATCCGTTCGTCGCCCTGCGTTCCGAGCAGCACCACCTCGTCGTCCATGCCGATTCCCTCCACGTCGGTCACGTCGACGCAGACCGAGTCCATCGAGACGCGACCGACGATCGGGACCCGCCGGCCGCCGGCGAGGGCGGTGCCGCCCGGCCACGAGCGACGCGACCAGCCGTCGGCGTACCCGATCGGCAGGGTCGCGATCCGCGACGGCCGCGGCGCCGTCCACTCGCCGCCGTAGCCCACCGAACTGCCGGCCGGCACCGTCTCCAGGCGCACCGGGTGCGCCACCACCCGCATGGCCGGCCGCAGCTCGGCGGCGATGTCCGCGAGCTCCGGGGTGGGCGCGACGCCGAGGCCCAGCTCGCCGTACCAGCCGAGCCCGATCCGGACCATCTCGTACGGCGGCGCGGTGCCGGCGAAGAGGCCCTCGGTGGCGGCGAGGTGACGCGCCGGCAGCGCTCGGCCGGTCCGCGCGAGGCCGGCCAGGGCGTCCTCGTACCGGCGCACCTGCTCGGCCGACCGCTCCCGGTCGGTCCCGTCGGCGAGGTGCGACCAGATGGCGACCAGCTCGACGCCGGGCTCGGCGTCGACCGCGCGGACCGCGGCGTCCAGCTCCTCCGGACGAATCCCGCCACGGCCCATCCCGCTGTCGACCTCGAGGTGCAGCCGGAGTCGCGCGGCGCTCGCCGCGCCGGCCCGATGCGCGCGCCAGGCGGCCAGCGTGCGCTGCAGCGAGCCGGTCCCCCCGGCGCTCAGCTCGACGTGGTGGTCCGCGGCGGGTCCGACGGCATCGGGCCGGACGCCGTACACCACCAGGATCGGCGCCCGGATCCCGGCGCCTCGCAGGGCGAAGGCCTCATCGGCCGACGCCACGATCAGCTGATCGGCCCCGCCGGCCACCGCGGCGCGAGCGGATGCCAGCATGCCGTGGCCGTAGGCATTGGCCTTCACCAGCAGTCCCAGGCGGGTCGCGGCCGGGATCGCGCGGCGCAGCACGCGGGCGTTGTGGACCAGCGCGGCCAGGTCGATCTCGATCCAGGCGGGGTGTGCCGGCGCGGGGGCCGGCACGGCGGGGTGGGGCACGCCTCATTCTAGGCACCGTGCGACGGTTGCTTGACGGTCCGCCGCGAACTCCTCGATAATCGATTACCCGCCCCGCACGCCTGGAGATCCTCCGACATGGCCGACGAGCTCGCCCGCTTCCGCCTCGATGGTCGCGTCGCCGTGGTGTCCGGCGGGACCGGAGGCATCGGGCGCCGCGTGTCGATCGCACTCGCCGGCGTCGGCGCGAAGGTGGCGGTCCTTGGCCGCTCCGCGAAGGGCTCGACGGAGCTCGCCAGCGAGATCGAGGCCGCCGGCTCGGAGGCGCTGCTCATCTCGGCCGACGTGACCAGGAAGGCCGATGCGGACCGCGCCATCGACCGCGTCGTCGAGCGCTTCGGGCGGCTGGACGTCATCGTCAACGCCGTGGGCGGTGGTGCCGGCACGGCGCTCTACCCCGCCGAGGACTACCCCGAGTCCGAGTGGGACCGCATCCTGGACCTCAACCTCCGCAGCGACCTGCTGCCGACCCAGGCGGCGGTGCGAGCCATGATCGCCGCCGGGAACGGCGGTCGGGTGCTGCGGGTCTCATCGGTCCGCGGGCAGCTGGGCATCAACCAGGGCTTCTCGGCCTACGTGGCGGCCAAGGGCGCCATCAACGCCCTCACGCGTCAGCAGGCCACCGAATGGGCCAGGCACGCCATCACCGTCAACGCCATCGCCCCCACCTTCGTCGCCACCCCCCAGGTCGAGAGCCTCCTCGCTGACGACGAGTTCCGGCGCGGCCTGCTCGCGCGCATCCCGCTCGGGCGGGTGGCCGACACGGATGATCTCGTCGGCGCCGTCCTCTTCTTCTGCTCCGATGCGTCCGCCTTCGTCACCGGCCAGGTGCTGACGATCGACGGCGGCCTGACGGCCACGCAGTAGCGCCGGCCCAGCACCGATGGAGCAGGTCACGCGCAACGTCCGGACCGCGACCGACATCCGCGGCTGCAATCCGAGCTACGTGACGACGTCCGACGGCGTGGTCGTGATCGACACGCCGCAGCTGCCCACTCGCGCGGTCGCCATGCGGGAGGAGGCGGCGTCGCACGGGCCGATCCGGTACGTCGTGAACACCGAGCACCACGTCGACCACATCTTCGGCAACTACTACTTCAAGGGCGCCGGCACCGTCGTCCATCACCGCGGGGTGTACGACCTCTTCATGGTCCCGGCGCCGATCCTGGATCCGTTCGCGTACGCCGCCGAGGCGATCCCGACCGATGACCCCGACGGCGCGGCCATCTTCCCGGACCGCGACGCGTACTACGCCGACCCCAACAAGGGCCGGATCGTGTTCACCGGCGACCTGACGCTGCGCGTCGGCGACCACACCTTCGAGCTGCTCCATACGCCCGGCCACACCCCTGGGCAGCTGGCCGTCCACGCCCCCGAGGAGCGTGTCGTCTTCACCGGCGACACCGTGTTCAGCGACGTGCAGACCTGGCTCATGACCTCGGACATCGACCAGTGGCTTGCCGCCCTGGACCGGATCGCGCAGCTGGACGTCGACCACGTCGTCCCCGGCCACGGGCCGGTGACCACGACCCGCTACCTGGCCACGCAGAAGGCGGTCCTGCTGGAGTGGCGCGCGGCTGTCGCGGCCGCCGTGGCCAAGGGCTGGTCCCGCGAGGAGACGATCCAGCGGGTGACCTTCGCCGAGCGCTACCCGGTCGACGTGGGGCAGGAGTACATGATGGAGTACATCCAGAGCAACAACGCCGGCGCCCTGTGGGACCAGCTGAGCGCCCCGTTCCGGACCCCGTCCTGAGCCGCATCGCAGCGGTCGCCCGATGAGCGACTACCACCTGCACCTCCATCCGCACCGGCCGACCCCCGGCGCGCCACCGATGGGCGTCTACCCGCCGGGCCACGTCGACCGCTACGTCGAGGCGGCGCTGGCGCGCGGCGTGACGGAGATCGGCTTCACCGAGCACCTCTACCGCTGCGTCGAGTCGGAACCGGTGTTCGGCGCGTGGTGGGCATCCGACCCGCGGCCGGACCTGCGGGCGCAGATCCAGGCGTGGCTGGCCAGCGAGCGAAACCTCTCGCTCGAGCGGTACGTGGAGGTCGTGCTCGACGCCAAGGCGCGCGGGCTGCCGGTCAAGCTCGGGCTCGAGGTCGACTTCGTCCCCGGGACCGAGGCGGCCGTCATGGAGCTCCTGGCGCCGATCCCGTTCGACTACCTGGTCGGCTCGGTGCACTGGATCGGCGCGTGGAACTTCATGCGCGACACGGCGCCGGAGGAGTTCGCGCGGCGTGGCGTCGCCACCGCCTTCGAGCAGTACTTCGCGCTGGAGGCGGCGCTCGCCGGGTCCGGACTGGTGGATGTGCTCGGCCACGCCGACGTCATCAGGCGGCACCGGATCTGGCCGGATGGCGACCTGACGGCCCTCTACCAGCCGGTCGTCGAGGCCGCCGCGCGCAGCGGCACCGCGGTCGAGGTCTCGAGCGCCGGCCTGCGCTACCCCGTGGGGGACACCTTCCCGTCGGCGGGCATCCTGCCGCT
>DASSOH010000036.1:0-2553 GCA_035700865.1 Candidatus Limnocylindria bacterium
ATGCGCGCAACCTCGATCCACGCGGTGGCGGCGTCGACGGACGCTCGTCGCGTGCCCAGCGTCCACAGCTCTTCGGCCCGCTGCACCTGGCCGAGGGCGATCAGCAGCCGCGACGCGACCCGGCGCAGCGCGTTCGCCTCAGCCGGGTCGGTGGCCAACGTCTGCGCCGTCTCGACGAGCTCGAGGGCGTCGTCCACCGCGCCGGCCCGCAGCAGCTCGAGGGCCATGCCACGCGGGTCGAGCACCCGTGCCTCCCGCCAGCCGCCGGCGCGCAGCCGGCAGAGCTCAGCCTCGAGCAACGCGAGGCTGACCACGTCCTGGAAGTTGTGGTCCAGGACCTCGGCCAGGATGTCGGGCGATCCGCCGCGGAGGTAGCCGAAGTAGCGGGCGGGCACCTCGCTGCCGGCGCAATCCGACGCCCGACGAACGCCGAGGACGCCGGCCTCGACATCGGCCAGGCGGGCGCCGCCGAGCGGGCGGCGGAAGAGGCGGCGCGCATCGGGGAGCAGGTCGTCGTGCGTCCCGGGAAGCGCCGCCTGCTCGCGGAAGAGGCCGTGGAAGGTGAGCCGTGCGGCCAGCATCGGCACGTCGAACGCGCGGCCGTTGTAGGTGACGAGACGCGGGAACGTGGCGAGCTCGGCGGCCACACCGCGCAGGAGCGGCCGCTCGCAGGGGTAGTCGGGCAGCAGGTACTGGCGAACGTGGATGCGGCCCGCCTCCACGCGCGCGATGCCGGCCAGGAAAATGACCGTGCCCGCGCCGGTGGAGAGGCCGGTCGTCTCCGTGTCGAAGTACGCCGCCGCCTCCAGCGGCCGCAGCGCCGCGGCGACGTCGCCGGCGAGAGGGACGCTCCGCTCCACGACGAGGGCCGTGCCGTCGGCGGTCGGCTCCGCCCGCGCATCGAACCAGCGGGCCAGGGCCGCAGTCCGGTCGTCGTACGCGGCCGGTTTCGGTGGCGGCGCCGCGTTGTGGGCGACGACGCGGACTGCCGCCAGGCGATCGGCGAGGGTCCGCTGCGTGAGCATCGGTTCAGCTCATCCCGGCCAGGAGCTCGCCCACGACCTGCTTGCCGCGGGCACCGACCTCGATGGCGGGACCCACGCAGGCGGGGCAGCCATCGGTGCAGGGGCACGACTCGACCGCCTCGCGGCACGCTCTGATGAGCTCGTCGACGAGGGTGAAGAGGCGCTCGGTCAGGCCGACGCCACCGGGGACGGCGTCGTACAGGTAGAGCGTCGGGCGGCCGGTGAAGGGTGCCTGCACCTGGGCCAGCACGCCCAGATCGCGCGGGTCGCACATCAGCAGCAGGGCGCCGGTCGTGCGCGCGACACGCGAGAGGCCGATGAGCGCGCCGTCCAGCGTGTCGCGGTCGTATCGGTTCACGAGCTCGGCGGGCGGGACGAGCCACGTGGCCGCCGTGTGCATCTCCTGCTCGGGGATGCTGATCGAGCCCCAGCCGACGTTCTCGTGGGTGTGGTACTTGAGCTTCTTGAACATGGTCACCTTCCAGGCGACCATCACCTCGCCGCGCTGCCGCAGGCCGGCCGGCGGGGGATCGGCCTCGTCGAGCACCTCGAGCACCTTGAGCGTGATGCCGAGGTCGGCATCGGTGTAGTAGTCCACGTCGGTGCGCGTGACATAGGCCTTGCGCTCCTCCCAGTCGAGGCGGTCGACGTGGTGCTGCACGCCCTGGTGGATGTAGATGGCCTTCTCGTGCACGAGCAGCGGGGCCGCGAACAGGTCGACCTCGCCGAGCACGCGGTGGCGATCGCCGGTCGTGTCGACGATGACGACGTTCTCCGGCGCACCGTGCCGCAGACTGAAGTCCGAGGCGGGGAAGTTCTCGTGGCTCCAGTAGTAGCGGTCGTCCTCCGCCCGCCGGATCCAGCCGTCCTCGGACAGGACGTCGAGCAGCATCGGCGTCTCGTCCAGCCCGAAGCGCTCGGCGGCCGGCACGGGCAGCTCGAAGGTCGAGGCCCGCAGGTGGTTCATGAGCACGTGGAGGTTGTCCGGGTTCACCAGGCCGTGCTCCGGCGAGCTGTCGAACAGGTACTCCGGGTGCGCGGCCAGGAACTGGTCGATCGGCGCGGACGAGCACACCAGTGCGCTGATGCTCGTTCCGCTGCGACGGCCGGCACGGCCCATCTGCTGCCAGGTCGACGCGATGGTGCCCGGGTACCCGACGCTGATGGCGGCGTCCAGGCTGCCGATGTCGATGCCGAGCTCCAGTGCGTTCGTCGCGACCACGCCACGCACGCGACCGTCGCGCAGTCCCGCCTCGATGGCATGGCGCTCGTTCGGCAGGTAGCCGCCGCGGTAGCCCCGGATCGTGTGCGGATGGCCCGGTGGAGGCGCAAATGTCTCCTGGAGGTAGGTGGTCAGCACCTCGACCGCCGTGCGCGAGCGCGCGAAGGCGATGGTCTGGACGCCGCCGCCGATGAGCCGCTCCGCCAGTCGTTGCGCCGTCAGCAGCGACGAGCTGCGGATGCCGAGCTGCTCGTTGGCGACCGGCGGATTGACGATGAGGACGTGCTTGCGGCCGGACGGCGCCCC
>DASSOH010000037.1:0-14757 GCA_035700865.1 Candidatus Limnocylindria bacterium
GCCACGCCGGACAAGGGGACGCTCCTCCGCCAATGCTCGCGCCACGGGCAACTCGCCCCGAGCCACGAGGACCCGCTGGCACCGACCTCACCGCGTGAGGTGGCACCCGCCCCGAACTTGCCCGTGGTGCAAGCAACTCCGGAGATGAGGCCCTCGAGCGGCCCTCAATGGCGGTGGGTTGCGTCACACGCAAGCCGCGGCGAGCGAGAGCGGTCTTGGCGGCGGTTACTTGCCCCACCGGCAACCCGCACGAGGCGCGAGGGGCGACGCCCCTCAGCGCCGGTGGCGCCGCAGCAGGACGTCGATGGCGTCCCGGTACCGCGCCCCCGAGGCATGGCGCCGCAGCCACTCGAGGTACTCCGGGTCACGGCGCACGATCTCGCCGAGCGTCCAGCCCTCGTAGCGGCCGAAGTCGAGGCGCGCCTCGGCACCGTCCGCGTCGAGGGGACCACGCGGTGCGCCGTGGGTGGCGGCTTCGGCCGCCGTGGGAGGCGGCGCGCGCCGACGGTCCGACTCCCAACGGGCGCGCTGGACGGGGTCGCGGACGACGGAGTAGGCCCAGTTCAGGTCGGCCATGCGGCGCTCCGCGGCTTCGTCCAGCGCGGTACCTGCGGCGCCGTCGGGGTGCAGCTTGCGGGCGAGGACGCGGTAGGCGGCGCGCACGACGTCCGGATCGGCCTCGGGCTGGACCTGGAGGATCCGGTAAGGGTCGCGCCGATCCACCACGACTGTACGGGCCGCCTCAGACCAGCTCCCGCTCCACGACCTCGCGCAGGGCCGGCAGCGGAAGGGCGCCCTGGCCGAGCACCACGTCATGGAATCGGCGGATGTCGAACCGATCGCCTTGCCGTTGGCGCGCCTCGGCGCGGAGCCGCAGCAGCTCGAGCTGGCCGACCTTGTAGGCGACGGCCTGCGCCGGCCAGCCGATGTATCGGTCGATCTCGTTCTCGATGTTCGTGCGCGCCAGCGCGGTGTGCGACGCCATGAATCCGATGGCCTGCTCGCGCGTCCACCCGAGCGCGTGCATGCCGGTATCGACGACCAGGCGGCAGGCCCGCCAGGCGTCGAAGGAGAGGACCCCGAACCGATCCATCTCGGTCGAGAGCAGGCCCATGTCCACCGACAGTCGCTCGCAGTACAGGCCCCAGCCCTCGACATAGGCCATCGCGCCGTTGAAGCGACGGAAGGCGGGCAGCTCGGTGAGCTCCTGCATGATGGCGAGCTGGAGGTGGTGCCCCGGCACCGACTCGTGGAAGGCCAGGGCCTCCGCCTCGTAGCGCGGCCGCGTCTCGGGGGCGTAGGTGTTGACGTAGTACTGGCCGGGCCGCGAGCCGTCGTGGGCCGGGTCGCGGTAGTAGGCGATGGTCGAGTGCTTCTCCTCGTGCGGCGGCATCGGCACGACCTCGCAGGCGGCCTTCGGGAGGCGGCCGAACCAGTCGGGGATCGCCGCGTTCGCGCGCGCGAGCGATGCCTCGGCGACGGCCAGGATCTCCTCGCGCGTCGCGAAATGCAGCGCGGGGTCACCGCCCAGGCGCTCGAGCGTGGAGGCGAGGTCGGTCGTTCCCAGCAGCCGCCCACCCAGCTCGACGAACTCGGCATCGATCCGCTCGATCTCGCCCAGCCCGATCCGGTGCAGCTCCTCCGGTGAGAGGTCGACGGTGGTCTGCGCGCGGACCAGCGCGCGGTACGCGGCGTCGCCGCCGGCGAGGTGGACCAGGCCGGGATGGTCGTTGTCGCGGGCCATCGGACGGATCTCATCGGCGACCACGGCCCGGTACCGGGCGTAGGCGGGCCGGATCTGGGTGGCCACGACGTCGAGCAGGGCGTCAGCGAGCTCGGGACGCTCGCGCGCCGGATCCATGAGCGGCCAGTCGTCGTCCGGCCGTGCCAGCAGCTCGTCCAGCTGCGCGACCACCTTGTCACACAGCGCGGCCACCGGCAGGCGCCCCTCGGCCGCTCCCCGTCGCAGCCCCTCGCTCGCGACGTCGATGGCCCCCGGCATCGCGCGCCAGCGGGCGAGCAGCGCCTCCGCCTCGTCGGCGTTACGTGCGGCGTGGAACGACGGGATGTTCAGGAGGGAGACCTGGATCCCGTCCATGGGGTCGACGGTGAAGGACGGCAGGTCGGCGTCGAGGAACGCCTCGTCGGATGCCAGTGAGGACCGGAGGGCCGTCGCCGTGACCGGGTCGCCGTCATCCACGCCGTCCAGGCGTGTCCGAAGGACGCCCAGGGTCTGGCGCCACGCGGCACGACCCTCGGGGGAGTCGTCCTCCAGCAGCGCATCGAAGCGTCGGTCGCCGATCGCGGTCGCGAAGGTCGGATGCTGGGCCAGCCAGGCGTCCCAGTAGTCGGTCGCCAGCTGGTCGAGCGCAGCCTGTTCACTCACGGCGGCATCGTAGCCGCCGGGATCACGTTCGCGATAGCTCAGCGAGGCATCTGGGTCGCGTGCGGCGCGGGGCCTTCGTCCTGGTCCTTGTCCATGCCGGCGGGCTCGCCCTCGGGGCGCATGGCGTCGCCGGCCTCGCCGAGCGTGGCGTCATCGTCGGTGATCGGGTTCGGCAGGTCCTGCATCTGCTCGACCTGCTCGACGCTGTCCGCGGTGCGATCGGTCTCCATCGGTCCACCTCCTTGCGCGCCAGACCGATGCAAGCCGCGCGCCGGATTCGCCGGTGCCTGGCGGCGCATCGGTCTATCCTCGAGCCCGATGCCGACGCGCCCCCTCCCGGTCGTTGCCACGCCTCCGGCTCCCGCGGTGAAGCCGCCGGATCCCGCCCACCTGATGCGGACCTGCGCCAACTGCGGCGCGGAGATGGAGGAGCGCAAGTGCAAGCTGATCTGCCGCGGCTGCGGCTACTTCCTCAGCTGCTCCGACTACTACTGACCGGCTGCCGCCTCACTGCACGGAGCCGATGAGCTCCAGGGTGGCCATGATGCGATCCAGCACGGCCTTGTTCAGCTCGTAGTCGCCGCCCATCTCGGTGCTCGTGCGCGCCAGCAGGTTCGGGCCCTCCTCCGCGGTCGGCCCGAGCTGGACCAGGTAGCTGTACTGGCACCAGTCATCCGGGGTGGCATCGCACTCGGAGGACCCGCGCACCTCCTCCAGGCGGGACGCGGGCTGGCCGCCGACGGTCACCGACTCCTGGTGCAGGACGTCCTCGAAGGTGCCGACATCGCCGGTGTGGTACTCGATGACGATCGCGATCTCATCGGGCACGGCCTTCTCGTCGGGCACCTGGTAGTAGGTCGGGGAGAACCAGATGCACGGCGGGAAGTCGCCGATCTCCGTGTTCGTCCACCAGTCCTCGGGGAACTCGAGCCGGTAGCCGTCCCGCGGGTTCTCGCAGTCGTCGCGGACCAGGAAGAGCGCGTCGGCCTCGGCGTTGGGGACGATGGTGAAGCCGCCGGCCGTGCCGCTCGTCGGCGTCGCCGCGGCCGTCGGGGTCGGGGTCGGGGTCGCCGAGGGGGTCGCCGAGGGGGTCGCGGTCGGCGTCGGCGTCGGTGACGGAGAGGCGGTGGCGGTGGGGACCGACGTCGGGGTGGCCGATGGCGTGGTCGAGCAGGCCACCAGCGTGAGGGCGACGGCGAGGAGGGCCAGCGGCCGGCGTGCATCGGTCATGCCGCCAGTGTGGCGCCGTGCGGTCCGCTGCGGACAGGTGACGATGGTCCCGTGTCCCGCCGGCCTCACGGTGCGATCTCGACCGGTGTGGCCTGCGGCGACGGGTGGCGCGCCAGCTGCGCCGCCAGCACGCCGGCGACGACCAGCGCGGCGCCGATGACCTGCGGCAGGCTCAGCGTCTGGTTCAGCACGATCCAGGCGAGGATGGCGGCCAGCACCGGCTCCGTGGTGGTGGCGATGCCGGCGACCGCGGAGCTGATCCAGCGCACGGCCACCACGGTGAGGGCGAACGGCAGCAGCGTGCCCAGCAGCCCGATGCCGACGATTCGCCACGCCAGGTCGCCATTCCGGAGCAGCTCGAAGGGCCAGTCCCAGACCGGGAGGATGACGGCCCATAGTGCGGCGGCGACCACGAAGCCGCTCAGCAGGGTGGTGGCGGGATGGACGCCGCGGCGTCCCGCGGCCTCGGCGGTGACGAGGTAGCCCGCGTAGGTGACGGCCGAGATCACGGCCGCTGCCAGGCCGATCCCGTCGAGGCCCGCTCCGCCCTCGGCCCGGCCGATGGTGCCGCTCACCAGCGCCACGCCGACCAGGGTCAGGGCGCCCGCGAGCCAGATGATGCCCGGCGGCGTCCGTCGTCCGGCCAGGGCGGTCGCCGCCAGGATGAGGACGGGTGCGGTGTACTGGATCGAGATCGCCACGCCCACCGGGACTCGCTCGATGGCCAGGTAGTACGCCCAGTTGGCGCCGACCAGGCAGATCCCGAAGGCCCCCAGGACGGGGAGGACGCCGCGCGGCGGCCGGAGCAGGTCCCGGCGAGCGGCGAGCAGGTAGCCCAGCAGCGGCACGATGGCCACCAGGACGCGCGTCTCCGCCAGCCGCTCCGGGCTGATGCCCTGGGCGAAGGCGCCCGCGGCCACGACCGCGTTGCCGGCCCAGCAGGCGGCCGCCGCCACGCAGGCGATGGTGGCGATGGCCGCGGCGCGGGAGTGCATGCCGGAGAGGGTACCGTCGCGAGGAGGGTGCGGCGGCCGTCAGGCCATGCCGCGCAGGCGCAGGAACTCCGCGTTCGAGAAGGGGCGGCCCAGGAAGGCCTCGACCAGCGCGTCGGCGTCGCGCGAACCGTTGGGCTCCAGGATCTCGCGACGGTACGCGGCCCCCACGGACGGGGAGGCGACGCCCTCGCTCGCGAATCGGCCGAACATGTCGTCGCCGATGACCTCCGCCCACAGGTACCCGTAGTAGCCGGCGTCGTAGCCGCCGAGCAGGTGGCCGAAGCCCGTCAGCATGAAGGTCCCGTCCGGATACGGCATGCCGGTGACGGCGTAAGTGCGTCGGAGAGCCTCGTCGAGATCGGGGACGACCGGCTCACCGTGCAGCGCGAGGTCGATGGCGCCGTAGAAGGCCTGGACCCCCAGGTGCAGGCCGACGTTGAGCCACCGCGCCCGGCGCATCTGCTCCACCAGGTCGGCCGGAATCGGCTCATCGGTGGCGTGGTGGCGCGCGAACCGCGCCAGGACCGACGGCTCCCAGGTCCAGTGCTCCATGATCTGGGACGGTGCTTCCACGAAGTCCCACTCCGTATCGCCACCGCTGAAGCGGGCGAACTCGGCGCGGGTCAGGCTCATGTGCAGGATGTGGCCGAACTCGTGGAACAGCGTCTCGACCTCGGTGTGCCGCAGCAGCGCCGACCGATCCGCCGATGGTGGCGTGAAGTTGGCGGCGATGGCGCTGACGGGCGCGACGTACCGGCCGTCCGCCGCCCGGTGGCCGATCACCAGCGGGAACGCGGCGGCGTGGCCGAACTTGCCCTCGCGCGGGAAGAGGTCGGCGTAGAAGTGCGCGACGTGCTCGCCGGTCGCTCGGTCCAGGATCTCGTAGGTGCGGACGCTGTCGTGCCAGACCGGAGCGTCCTCGACCGACCGATAATCGAGCCCGAACACGTCGCCGGTGAGCTCGAACATGCCCGCCATGACGCGCTCGAGCGGCAGGTACTCGCTGACGCGGTTCTGGTCGACGCCGAATTCCGTGCGGCGCAGGAGCTCGCCGTAGTAGCGGCGATCCCATTCCATGATCGGCCCGCCATGGCCATCGGCGTGGAGGCGCTCGGCCATGACCGCCAGCTCGTCCCGGATCTTCGCCGCCATGGGACCGGCCAGCTCGTCGTAGAGGGCGCGCACCCGGTCCGGCGTCCGCGCCATCTTCAGCTCCATGCCGTGGTGCGCCCAGGTCGGCGCGCCGAGCAGCTGCGCGATCCGGCTCCGCAACGCGAGGGCCTCGGCGAGGAGCGGCCGGTTCGCCTCGACGGCACGGTTCCAGTGCTTGTGGAAGAGGGTGCGTCGCAGCTCCCGGTCACGGGCCTGCTCCATGAACGGGTTGAGGTCGGGGTAGTCCAGGCTCACCCGATACGTCCCGGCCGTCGAGCCGGCTCCCAACCGCTCGACGTAGTCGTCCGGCAGGCCCTCGAGCTGCTCACGCGTGACGTCGATCCCGTCGCGGTACTCGTTGATGTTGCGCTGGAAGGCGACCTCGACCTCCACGAGCCGCGTCCGCAGCCGCTCCAGCTCGGCACGTCCCTCGGCCGGCAGCTCGTGGCCGGCGCGCCGGAAGTCCCGCAGCCAGTGCTCCAGCAGCCGGGCGCGCTCGCCCTCCAGGGCGCCCGCGGCGTCGGTGGCGGCGAAGGCGCGAACGGCCTCGTACAGGTCGCGGCGGAAGGCGACGCCGACCCGCCACTTGTTGAGGCGCTCCTCCGCATCGGTGCCGGCGTCCCGGACCGCGGCGTCGGGGTGCACCTGGCCCATGAAGGCGCCGCGCCCGTAGGCCTCGGTCAGGCGAGCCCCGGCCAGCTCGAGGGGCAGCAGGGTGGCGTCGAAGGACGGCTCGGACGCCGAGGCCACCGCACCGGCCACCAGGGCATCGGCCTCCGCCAGGGCGTCAGTGGTCTCGGCCTCGACGGACGCGGGGGTGACGGCGGCGTAGTCGTAGAGCATCGCGCGCATGCTACGCGCGCGCGGGCGCCGGCGATCAGGAAGCGGCGCGACGCCGCATCGGCTCATCCAGGGTGACGAGCCGGGTGGCGGCGATGGCGTCCATCGGTCGGGCGAAGAGGTACCCCTGCCCGTAGGTGACGCCCATGCTGCGCAGCAGCTCGACCTGCGCCTCCTCCTCGACACCCTCCGCCACGGTGGCCAGCTTCAGGCTGCGGGCGAGCTGCACGACCGATCGCACCAGGGGAGGGACGTCCAGCCCGTGCTCGAGCTGCGCCACGAAGCTCTGGTCGACCTTGAGCTGATCGATGGGGAAGCGGGCGAGGTAGCTGAGCGAGCTGTAGCCGGTCCCGAAGTCGTCCAGGGCCAGCTGCACGCCCAGCGCTTTCAGCGCGTGGAGCTGGTTCTCGTCGTCCTGCATGAGGCTCGACTCGGTGAGCTCGACGATCAGCTGGTCGGGGGCGAGGCCGGTCGACACCAGCGCCAGGCGCACCCACTCGGCCATCGACGGTTCCCGCACCTGGCGCGGCGAGACGTTGACGCTGATGCGGATGGGCCGGCCGGCGGTCTCGCTCCAGGCCACGGCCTGCCGGCACGCCTGCTCGAGCACCCAGTTGCCGATGCGCACGATGAGCCCGGTCTCCTCGGCCAGCGGGATGAAGTCGTTCGGCATGATCTCGCCGCGGCTCGGGTGCCGCCAGCGAAGGAGCGCCTCGAAGCCCGAGAGGCTGCCGTCCCGCAGGGCGTAGATGGGCTGGTAGCGCAGGCGCAGCTCGCCGCGCTCGACGGCGCGCTCGAGGTCGGTGCGCAGCTCCAGCCGGGCCAGGGCCGCCGCGTGCATGCTCGACTCGAATTGCTCGGCGCGTCCCTTGCCGCGGTTCTTGGCGGTGTACATCGCGACGTCGGCGTTGCGAAGCAGCTCGTCGGCGGCCCGCGTGTCGGCGTCCGAGAAGGCGAGGCCGATGGACCCCGACAGGTGGACCTCGATCCCGCCCAGCGAGAAGGGCCGCCGCAGCGTGTCCAGGATGCGCGCGCTGACGCTTGCGGCGAGCTCCTCGTCGGCGTCCTCCAGCAGGATGGCGAACTCGTCGCCGCCGATGCGCGAGACGGTGTCCTCCGGCCGCAGGCAGGCACGCAGCCGCTCCGCCACCGCCACCATGGCCTGGTCGCCGGCGGAATGGCCGAGGCTGTCGTTGATGGTCTTGAAGTCGTCCACGTCCATGATCAGGACGGCGATGCCCCCGCCAGCGGGCCGCCGGGCCAGCGCGTGCTGCGTCCGGTCGACGAAGAGGGCACGGTTGGCGAGGCCGGTGAGGGCGTCGTGGAAGGCGTCGTGGACGAGCTGCTGCTCGAGGGTCTTGCGCTCGGTGACGTCGCGGTAGTTGACCACGATGCCCGCGACCGAAGGATCGTCGGTCAGGTTCCAGCCGGACGCCTCCAGGATGCGCCACGACCCGTCGGCGTGCCGCGTGCGCAGCTCGATCGTCCGCATCCCACCGGGCTGGGCGATCAGCTCGCCGATGGTCGAGCGCACGAACGGGATGTCGTCGGGGTGCGTCAGCTCCAGGATCGAGCGCCCGAGCCGTTCGTCGGGCGAGTAGCCCAGCACCGACTGCACCGCCGGGCTCTGGTACTGGACCGTCCCGTCGGTGGCGAGGATGAGGAAGACGTCGGACGAGTGCTTCAGCAGCGCGCGGAAGCGCTCCTCGCTGAGCTGGAGGTCGCGCAGCGCCTCACGCTCGCGCTCCGCGGCCGCCATGGCCGTGTGGGTCATGGCGTCGCGGTCGTTGAGCAGGATGGTCTGGCGCACGACGCCGACGGCCAGGACGGCCGCGAGGGTCATGCTGATCAGCAGCGCCACCAGGCCGCCGTGCTCGTGGGGGTGGATCTCGCTGGCCACCATGATCACCGAGGCCATCGCCACCGCGCCGATGGGAAGCAGGCGGCGCACGCGCGCGGCCAGACGCTGGAACCGCTCGTCCGGATCGTGGACGTCGCTCCAGGTCGCCGTCCCGTAGGACGTGACGAGCACGCCCAGCGACACGATGACGGTGACCGGGACGGGGCCGACCCCGGGGGCGACCGCCGCGAGCAGGTTGCCGCCGCCCAGGAGCAGCAGGCCGGGGATGACCATCGACCAGCCGTGGATGCCGCGCACCGGCGCGATCGAGAGGTAGAGGACGCCGACCGAGCCGGCGAGGCCGATGAACAGGATGGCGCGCAGCTCCGCACCGCCGGGGGTGAGCGTCTCGATCCCGGCCGTTGCGAGGCCGAAGAGGACCACCGCCGCCAGGCCCACGAACACCGCCGCGGAGTCGAGCGCCACCGCGACCAGCTCGGTCCGACCGAGCCGGTCGCGCAGCAGGAGCGGCCAGGAGCGCATGGCCATCACGACCACGGCGCCGAGCAGGAGCCCTTCGAGCGGACCGATGCTGCTGACGCCGGACAGCTCCGCTCCCAGCTTCAGCGTCTCCATGACCAGCCACACGATGGAGATCCGGAAGATGAGCGCGCGGAAGGCGGTGTCCTGGCGCCGCGCCGCGGCGCGCCAGCCGTGCGCGTTGATCAGCACGGCGCCCAGGGCGGCGATCAGTCGCAATCCCGCGGCGGCAACCGCCTGGCTCTCCGGGCCAACCGGGATGAACGCGGCCAGCACGGTCAGCACGGCGAACGCGGTGGCGATTCGCAGTGTTCGGCCGTTGGCCGTCGGGTCATCAGGCGTTGCGCGGCCCCCGGTGAACGCCACGGACGGCGACTCCACCAGCGCTGGTCGGCTCATTGCCTCGAAGCGTAGGGAAGTGGTCCCGTCAGTCGATATGGCCCGAAAGGACCATCGGCACGCGGCCGGCCTCGCGGCTCAGTGGCCGGATGGACCCGCCTCGCCGTGAACGCTGAGCAGGGCAACGGCGGCCGCGAAGCCGTCGGGCGTCGCGCACCAGCGGTCCTCGACGTCGTAGCCCGCGTCGTAGCCGCCGCCCGAGTGCAGGTACACGGTGGGCCGCATCAGGAGCGGGTCGAAGTGTGGTCCGTGGTCGCCGAGCAGGACGAGTCCCGCCTCCAGCCGAATGGCCGACTGGCCGTGCAGGATGGGCTCACCGCACCCGGCGCACCATGCGCCGGTCGGCTGGTGGAGGACGGAGGCGCCGCTGGTCATGCCCCCAGTATCGGCGAACGGCCGAGGACGGTCCGTTCGTCGCCGTCGGTCGGCCGTCAGGCGGCGGTCGCGCTCCCGGCGGCCAGCGCGGCCTGCGCCTCGGCCATGGCGGCCGTGACGCTGGCCACCGGCTCGGTGTCCCGCGGCCCGCGAGCCGCGTAGAGGCCTCGCAGGAAGACGAGCGTGTCGACGAAGCGTCGGTCGTCGTCGGTCGGTCGGGGGTGGCGCTGATCGGTCATGGCGCCATGCTGGCCGGCGCGGGCACGCGGCCGTGATCGCGGACGCGACGCGCGGCGTGTCGTCCTGGCGTCACTCCGACCATCCGCCAATGCCCAGGGCGCACGGCATCGGCGCCCGACCTCATCGGTCTAGGCGGCGCCCTCCAGGGCCTCCTCGAACTGGCTGGCGTAGAGCTCGTGGTAGAAGCCACCGGCCGCCAGCAGCTCGTCGTGCGTGCCCTGCTCGACGATGCGCCCCTCGTTCATGACCAGGATCGTGTCCGCGTCGCGAATGGTCGAGAGGCGGTGCGCGATGACGAAGGAGGTCCGACCACGCATGAGACGTGACATGGCGCGCTGGATGAGGACCTCCGTCCGGGTGTCGACCGACGAGGTCGCCTCGTCCAGGATGAGGATCGGCGGATCCGCCAGGAAGGCCCGGGCGATGGTCAGCAGCTGCCGCTCACCGGCCGACACGTTGGTGGCCTCGTCGTCGATGACGGTGTCGTAGCCGTCGGGCAGCGTCCGCACGAAGTGGTCGACCTGGGCGGCCTCGGCCGCCTCGATCAGCCGCGGCTCGTCGACCCGGCCCCCATCGGCGCCGTAGGCAATGTTGTCGCGGATGGTGCCGCTGAACAGCCACGTGTCCTGGAGCACCATCCCGAACGTCTGGCGCAGGTTGTCCCGCGTCAGCTCCCGGGTGTCGATGCCGTCCACGGTGATCCGCCCGGAATCCACGTCGTAGAAGCGCATCAGCAGGTTGACCAGCGTGGTCTTGCCCGCCCCCGTCGGCCCCACGATGGCCACCGTCTCGCCGGGCTCGACGGTCACGTTCAGGTCCTGGATCAGCGGCTTGTCCGGCACGTACCGGAACGACACGTCCTCGAAGGTGACGCGGCCCGAGGCCGGCTCGGCCAGCAGCGCCGGCGCCACCGGATCGGCGATCTCCTCCGGCTCGTCCAGCAGCTCGAACACCCGCTCGGCCGATGCGACCGCGCTCTGCAGCACGTTCGCGATCGAGGCCGCCTGGACGATGGGCATGGTGAACTGGCGCGAGTACTGGATGAACGCCTGCACGTCGCCGAGAGACATCTGTCCGGTGGCCACCCGGACGCCGCCGATGACGGCGATGGCGACGTAGTTGAGGTTGGAGATGAACATCATCGCCGGCTGGATGGTCCCGGAGATGAACTGGGCGCGGTAGCTCGCCTCGAAGAGGGCGTCGTTCTCGATGTCGAACGTGGCCAGCGATCGGTCCTGGCGGCCGAAGAGCTTCACGATGGCGTGGCCGGTGTGCATCTCCTCGACGTGGCCGTTCAGCGTCCCGGTGCGCTCCCACTGCGCGGCGAACTGCTTCTGCGAGCGGGTGGCGATGAGCACCGTGACCGCCATCGAGACGGGAACCGCGAGGAGCGAGATCAGCGCCAGCAGCGGGCTGATGGTCAGCATCATGATCAGGACACCGATGACGGTGAGCACCGATGTGATGAGCTGGGTCAGGCTCTGCTGCAGCGTCTGGCTGATGTTGTCGATGTCGTTCGTGACCCGGCTCAGGATGTCGCCGCGCGACTCCCGGTCGAAGTAGGCCAGTGGCAGCCGGCCGAGCTTCAGGTCCACCCGCCGGCGCATCCGGTACACGGTCCGCTGCGTGACGCCAGCCATGATCCAGGCCTGCGCCCAGCCGAACAGCGAGCTGACGAGGTAGATGCCGGCGACCAGCGCCAGCACCTGGGTCAGCAGGCCGAAGTCGACGCCCGAGCCGGGCACGACGTTCATGCTGGCCAGCATGTCGGCGAAGTTGTCCTGGCCGCGCGCCCGCAGGCCCGCGACGATCTGATCCTTCGGCACGCCGGTGAGACCCATCTCGCCGAGCTGCCGTCCGACGACCCCTTCGAACAGGATGTTCGTCGCGTTGCCCAGGATCTTCGGGCCGATGATGGCGAGCGCCACGCTCACCAGGCCGAGGGCGATGACCGCGACGATCAGCCGGCGCTCCGGACGCAGCTCGCCCAGCAGCCGCCGGAACGACGGGCCGAAGCGCTTCGGCTTGGCCGTCGGCATCGCTGCCATCAGGTGTGGCGGACCGCCGCCCGGTCGCATGGGACGCCGCGCCGCCCCGCCGCTGCCGGCCGCGCCCGGGCCGCTCACGCCGCCTCCTCCTCGGTGATCTGGGACAGCACGATCTCGCGGTACGTCTCGCACGTCTCCATCAGCTCGTCGTGGCGGCCGATGCCGACGACCCGTCCGACGTCGAGCACCACGATGCGGTCGGCGTGCAGGATGGTCCCGACCCGCTGGGCGACGATGATGACCGTGGCCCCCGCGAGCTCCCGGTCGATGGCCGCGCGCAGGCGCGCATCGGTCCGGAAGTCGAGGGCCGAGAAGCTGTCGTCGAAGATGTAGACGTCGGGCCGGTGGGCCAGGGCGCGGGCGATGGCCAGGCGCTGCCGCTGCCCGCCCGACACGTTGGTGCCGCCCTGGGTGATCTCGGCCTGCAGGCCGTCCGTCATCTCGGCCACGAACTCGCGTGCCTGGGCGATGTCGAGGGCATGCCACAGGGCGTCGGCATCGGCCTCCTCGTCGCCGTAGCGCAGGTTGCTGGCGACCGTGCCCGCGAAGAGGAACGCCTTCTGCGGCACCACCCCGATCCGCCGCCACAGGTCGCTGCGGTCCATCTCGCGCACGTCGACGCCATCCACCAGCACCGCGCCGCCGGTGACGTCGTAGAGGCGGGGGATCAGGTTGATGACGGTGGATTTGCCACTGCCGGTGCTGCCGACGATGGCCGTCGTCTCGCCGGGGTTCGCCTCGAAGCTCACGTGGTGGAGCACCGGCTCCTCGGCGCCGGGGTAGCGGAACTCGACGTCGCGGAACTCGACGCGTCCGTGGCGGGCCGGCGAGACGGGTTCGGCGGGATCGCGGATGGCCGGCTCGGTGTCGAGCACCTCCCGGATGCGGCCGGCCGACACCGCCGCCCGCGGGATCATGACGGCCATCATCGTCGCCATCATGATCGCGAACAGGATCTGGATGATGTACTGCAGGAAGGCGGTCAGGTTGCCGATCGGCATCTGCCCCGAATCGACCCGGTAGGCCCCCGCGAACAGCACGGCGACCGTGCTCAGGTTCATGATCGCCATGAGGGCCGGCAGGGTGATGGCGAAGAGCCGATTCACGCGCAGCGCCGTGTCCATCAGGTCGGCGTTGGCCGCGTCGAAGCGCTCCTCCTCGTGCCGCGTGCGGACGAAGGCGCGGATGACACGAACGCCCGCGAGGGTCTCGCGCATGACCAGGTTGATGCGATCGAGCTTGCGCTGCATGGCCTGGAACAGCGGGATGGCGCGGCTCATGACGACGCCGATGAGGAGGCCCATGATCGGCACGATCACCAGCAGGATCCCGGTCAGCGGCACGTCCTGGCGGAGGGCCATGATCACGCCGCCGACGGTGAGGATGGGCGCGGAGATCATGATCGTCAGCGCCATCAGCACCACCACCTGGAGCTGCTGGACGTCGTTGGTGTTGCGGGTGATCAGGCTGGCCGCGCCGAACCGATTCACCTCGACCTGGCTGAACGTCTCGACCTTGCGGAAGATGGCGCGCCGGAGGTCGCGACCGAGCGCCATGGACGTCCGAGCGCCGAAGTAGACGCCGATGATGGCCGCGATGCCGAGGGCGAAGGTCACGGCCAGCATGAAGCCGCCGGTGCGGACGATGTAGTCGGTGTCGCCGCGCACGACGCCGTTGTTGATGATGTCGGCGTTGAGCTCGGGCAGGTACAGGTTGGCGATGGCCTGCACCAGGAGCAGGCCGATGACGATCGCCAGCGCCCCGCGGTACGGAGCGAGGTAGGTCCGCAGCAGGCCGATCATCGGGCCGCCTCCTCTTCGGCCGCGAGGAACTGCTCGCGGGCGCGCCGCATGGCGCGCACCCCGCGCGCGAAGGCGTCGAGCTCGTCGTCGGTCATCAGGTCCAGCAGCCGCCCCAGGCGCTCGCGACGCTCCGTCGAGAGCGCCTCGACGAGCTGCGTGCCGGCGGCGGACAGCCCGACGCGGATGACCCGTCGGTCCTCGTCATCGCGACGCCGCTCCACGAGCCCGCGCTGCTCCATGCGGTCGACGATCCCGGTGGTGCTGGCCTGCGAGACGTCGAGGGTCTCCGCCAACGCGCGCATGGGGAGCGGCCCGGCGTCGGACAGCGCGATCAGGACGTTGAGGTGCACCAGGCTCAGCGGGCCGCGGGGCCAGCGGCGCATGGCCCGCAGCATGTCGGACGGGGTATGCGCGGCCAGCTCCTCGACGAGCTCAGCGAGGAGGCTGGACCGATCGGGGCGCTCGGGATCCGACATTCAGTTCACCGATGGCAGACGGTCAATGGCGCGTGAACTATATCGATTGCGACACCTGGCGTCCAGACCGTATCCGTGGCACGGCCTGTGCGCTGAAGCGCGCCGGCATCGGCCCCGTGATCCCTGGAGGAACCCCGTTGGCCCGTCGGCTGTCTCGCGCGCTGGGGGTCGTTGGCCGGGTGCCCGGCGATTGGCTGCGGGTCGTCCGCGCGACGCCCGGCAGCGGGCCCGGACTGGTGAGCCGGCTGATCGCCGTCTGGGAGATGAGCGGGCTCGCGGGACTGCTCGTGATCCATGCCCCGGCACTCTGGATCGCGTCGAGAGCCGCCACCGACCTGATGGACATCGCCCTCCTCCTGCGCTCGCGGCCCGGTGCGGCTCGCGGCAGCCGTCTGACGGTCATCACGGTGGCCGTGGCCGGCGCCCTCGGCGTG